>JAJFUH010000057.1 GCA_021372535.1 bacterium | reverse complement strand
GGACAGCCGCCCACGGTAAAAACCAGGAGGGAATCCCCGGATATGAAACAACCGTGAGCGATACGGAGGATTCGGTCAAGGTCGATGCGATATCAGGCCCGACGCCGCCGTACGGGTCGCCTGACCAGGGCTGGGGAAAAGGTATGCGACCTGCCATCACCATGACCCACCATGCCGCGATGGTGTACTGTGAATGGCTCTCGAAGGTCACCGGAAAGAAATTCAGGCTCCCGACCGAAGCGGAATGGGAATACGCCTGCCGCGCGGGAACGACCGGGCCGTACTATTTCGAGGGGAATCCGAAAAAGCTCACCCGCAAGTCGTGGATCAACCGGATGTTCAGAAAGGACACGAGCGCCATCGACCGGTATGTCTGGTCCGCAACGGACAGCGGATACAAGACCTACCCGCCGTTTACCAAAGATGCCAATCCCTGGGGACTGTACAACATGCTCGGAAATGTGATGGAGTTCTGCCTCGACTGGTATGCGCCCGATGCTCTCGATACATATCCCGGAGGCGGTCCGGTCGTTGATCCGGCAGGGCCTCAGACCGGAACGGAGCATGTTGTCCGCGGGGGATCCTATAACAGCGATCCCGCCGATCTGCGCATCGCGAACCGTGACCACACGCAGCACGACCGGTGGCTCGTGACCGATCCGCAGTCGCCGAAGAGCATCTGGTGGTATTCCGACACGAAAGAAGTGGGTTTCCGTGTCGTCCGGGTATTCGATGAGGAACAGACCGGAATGAAGTAATTCCCTTAAATGATGAAGCATACAATCTATACGGAGGTCGGCAGCCATGCTGAAAAAAAGTATCAAAGCAGCGGGTCTGATTCTCGTGAGTCTTCTGATCATCAATGGGGAAAATACTGTTCAAGCAGCGGAAAACGGCGCACTCGCAATCATTCCAAAGCCGGTCAAGGTGCTGCCCCAGGAAGGCTCGTTCACCCTGAAAAAGGGGCTTGTCATCTCACAATCCGGGCAGGTCCCGCCTGAACTCGGACATTATCTTGCGGGTCAAATCGTCGCAGCATCGGGATTCACACCGGCTGTCACGATAGTGTCCGGTGGAAAGGTGCCCGACGGATCGATCAGGCTTTCCCTGGACGAATCGCTCTCCTCCACCCTGGGCGATGAAGGCTATTCCCTCATTATCGCGCCGGTCTCAGTCAAACTGACCGCACCAAAACCGGCGGGCCTCTTTTACGGTATTCAGACACTGCGCCAGCTTCTCGACAGCCGCAAAGGAACGACTCCTGCCCTCCCGTGCGCTGAGATCGAGGATAGACCGGTGTACTCATGGCGGGGAATGAGCCTCGACTGCGCCCGTCATTTCATGACCATCGATTTCATCAAGCGGTACATCGATCTTCTGGCATACCACAAAATGAACGTGTTCCACTGGCACCTGACCGACGATCAGGGCTGGCGTATCGAGATCAAGCGCTACCCGCGCCTCACCGGAATCGGCGCTTGGCGCGAGGAATACGGCGAGCGCTATGGCGGATTCTACACGCAGGAAGAAGCGAAAGATATCGTGGCCTATGCGAAAAGCCGTTATATCACCGTTGTACCGGAAATCGAAATGCCGGGACATGCAACAGCAGCCGTCGCAGCATACCCCCCGCTGTCATGCAGCGGGAAACCGGTGAACGTCGAGACCGGCTGGGGAGTGTTCACGAATCTGTTCTGCGCCGGAAAGGACGAGACGTTTGTATTTCTGGAAAACGTACTCAACGAAATCTGCGAGATATTCCCATCACCGTACATACACATCGGCGGCGACGAAGCGAAGAAAGACCAGTGGGAGAAGTGCCCTCTCTGCCAGAAACGGATCAAAGACGAGGGTCTCAAGGACGAGCGCGAGCTTCAGGGGTATTTCACGAAGCGCATCGATGCGTTCATGCAGTCGAAAGGACGCACGATCATCGGCTGGGACGAGATTCTCGAGGGCGGCATATCGCCCGGTGCGGTCGTACAGTCGTGGCGGGGCATGAAAGGCGCCGAGGAGGGCACCCGGAAAGGCCATCGGGTGATATCCTCGCCCCACGATTACACATACTTCGATTACCCGTTGTATTCCCTCCGCTCGAAAGCATGGTGGATGGGTATCACACCACCGGAGAAAACCTATTCGTTTCAGCCGGCGCCCGATAATTTCACGAAGGAACAGGCCGCGCTCATCATGGGAGGCGAGTGCTGCATGTGGGCGGAATACGCGCCCCAGCCCGAAATCGACCAGCAGGTATTCCCCCGGCTCTGTGCGCTGTGCGAGGTGCTCTGGACGCCAAAGGAACAGCGTGACTGGAACGATTTCTCCGGGCGCATGGAAACACACTACCGCCGTCTGGATGCGCTCGGTGTCGATTACTACAAAGAGGATGTCCGTGTCGGCGGATGGACGTCGGACAGGATTTCACCCACTCTAAAAGATGTAGAATGGGACATCACGAAGTATATGAAGGGTAACGGTCATTACCGGGTGACGTTCGACCATGAAAAAGGCGATGGCGGGATTTCTGTCGAATGGGCGGCCCTGCTCCGTAACGGCGGCGAGATTTCACGGGACCCGCATCCGTTTCAGAGCAGCGACAAGAACCTGTATCAGACCTACCGCTTTACCGTTGACAATCACCGTGATAACGACGTTTATACCCTGCGGGTTCATATGAGCGGAAGAAACGGCACAGACACGACGGGGTCGATCTGGCTTAATTATTTTCATTCGAGTGTGGCACAAAAACAAAAATAAGTTATATGAAATATAATTTACATTATATTTCTATTTATATTCTCATAAGATAACCAGATATAAACAGACAGATGAACTCGTCTTACATCAGATTATCGATCATTGTACAACGATACAGAAATGTAACCACACGAGGAGACCATCATGAGCACGAACGGATTTGAGCTTTCACGCCGGAAATTTTTCGGCACTGTCGCTGCCGCGGGAGCGCTGGCAACGAGCTGCGGTAAAGCAACACCGCCGCCGACTTCGACCACGAAACCGGTATCGAGACCGAATGTTACCATTACCACACTGACCGATACAGCGCCGGACGGCCCCGTGCTTAAAGCCGGGCTTGTCGGGTGCGGAGGAAGAGGCTCGGGCGCGGCGATCAATTTTCTCGGCGCCGGGCCGAATCTCAGGATAACCGCCCTCGCCGATGTGTTTCAGGATCGTATTGACGGCGCGCTCAAACAGATAAAGGAAAAAACGACACAGCAGACTCCGCCCGAAAACATTTTCGTCGGTTTCGATGCCTATAAGAAACTTATCGATTCCGGCGTCGATATCGTATTACTTGCCACACCACCCCATTTCCGCCCCGAACATTTTGCCGCCGCCGTAAACGCCGGAAAGCATGTCTTTATGGAAAAACCCGTGGCGGTCGATCCGGTCGGTGCCCGGTTAGTCATGGAAACGGCCGGACAGGCGAAAACGAAAAATCTGAGCGTGGTAACCGGAACGCAGCGTCACCACCAGAAAAACTATGTCGAAACTCTCAAACGCATCGCTGACGGCGCAATCGGTGACATCGTAGCCGCGCGGTGCTACTGGAATCAGAGCCAGTTATGGTACCGTGACCGCCAGAAAGGCTGGTCGGACATGGAATGGATGATCCGCGACTGGGTCAACTGGGCATGGCTTTCCGGCGACCACATCGTGGAACAGCATGTCCACAACATCGATGTCATCAGCTGGTTCACTGGGATGCATCCGGTCAAGGCAGTCGGTTTCGGAGCCCGTCAACGCAGGGTGACCGGCGACCAGTACGACTTTTTCTGCGTCGACTTCGAATACGAGAACGGCATGCACCTCGAAAGCATGTGCCGCCAGATAGACGGCTGTGTTAACAATGTCTCGGAGTTCATCGTCGGAACAAAAGGATCGACAAACTGCGCCGATACAATCTGGAATCCCGATGGGAGCATCAAATGGAAGGCGGAAACCATTAAAAAGGGCGATCCAAAGGACCCCAGACCGTATGATGTGACGTGGCTCGAAGACCCGCGGGGACCGTACGACCAGGAACACGTCGATTTAATCACTTCCATCCGCACGGGTACACCGATCAACGAAGCCGCCCTCACCGCGGAATCCACCCTCCTTGGCATCATGGGGCGTGTATCCGCTTATACCGGCAAGGAGATAACATGGCAGGAGATGATGGACTCGACCCTGAAACTCGGGCCTGCAGAGTATGCATTGGGACCTGTCAAAATGGAATTCCCCGTCCCCGTGCCGGGTGAAGGGAAAGCCAAATAAATACCCGCAGGTTAAATGACCGGTACTGATGATCGGCTTATGAGAGCAAGGACAGATCATCCCTTTTCCTGTTCAGTATATGCCGAAAAATACGAAGAAGGAGATTAATTGATGAATATGGGACGTCGAACATTCATGGCTACCTCAGCGGCAACCGCCGGAGCTGTGAGCCTGCTTCCGGGTAAATCGGACGCATTCACCCTGCCCGACCCTCCCCGGAAAGCGCAGCTCAGGCTCTCATCCCAGGAGGGACAGCCTCCGGGAAAAACACTCGACGAAAAGCTCGATTTTCTCGAAGCGAATGGATTCACGGGGTTCGAGCCATCCGGTAAAAACCTCCGCAGCCGTGTCGTCGAGTTCAAGAAAGCCCTCAATGGCCGGAAAATCAAAATCAGCGCGATATGCGCCGGATTCAGCGGGGTCATCATCTCCGAAAAACCGGAGGTACGCAAGGAAGCGATGGATTCCATGAAGGAAATCCTGACCGCGGCGGGTGAACTCGGCTCGACCGGGCTCATCATTGTCCCGGCATTCAACGGTCAGACCACACTCGGCCACAAGGAATCCCGCGACCTGCTCGTCGACCTGCTTGGCGAGCTCGGCGAGCATGCCGTCACGGTGAAATCGCGGATTCTCCTCGAACCTCTCAACCGCAAGGAAGCCTTTTTCCTCCGTCTCGTTGCCGATGCCGCGTCGATCTGCAGGGATGTGAACAGCCCCGGTATCTGCTGCATGGGCGACTTCTGGCACATGACATGGGAGGAAACGAGCGATATGGGCGCTTTTCTGTCCGGAGGCCAGTACCTCCACCATGTCCACATGGCGAGCAGAAAAAACCGTAAGATGCCCGGCGAGGACGAGGGCGACAACTATGTGGACGGTTTCAGGGGACTGAAGCTCATCGGCTACCAGGACTATGTCAGCCTCGAATGCGGTTCTGTCGGGGATGTATCTAAGACCATTCCGGCAGCGGCCAAGCTGCTCAGAGAACAGTGGGATATGGCCTGAAAGCCGGTTAAACGATACTATCTGAAAAGCCACTTTCATGTCCATGGAAGTGGCTTTTTTAAAATCGAATATTCAAGGATGAATAGAACGCGGATTTACACGGATTAAGCAGGTTTACAAGGATTTGTATTTTATATATCTTAATAAATGTTAACCATGAATATTGTAGATGCTTTTATAAAAAACCAAATATAAATAATCCATTATATCTTTTGTGCCTTTGTGTCTTTGTGGTTGAATATTTTTTATTAATAATCCGGAATTGACAAAGGGAGGAATTCATTATGCGGAAAAAATTATCTCTATTCAGCACACGATTATTATCTGCCGTACTATTCCTTGTGCTTTTACTTTCTGCCTCATGGTGCACGGGAGAAGAGATTGAATTCACTTTTCGCAGTTCATTCGACCAGACAGAGCAGAAAGCAGTCGCATACATCCCCAATGTCTGCCGGACCCGCACTACCAGTCCGCTCCTCGTGGTTGCCCACTACATGGGCGGGAACCGTTTTACCGGAGCCCGGACGGGGTATTATCCCGAATGCGATGCCCGAGGTTACCTTCTCGTATGCCCCGAGCTCCACGGGAAGCGGACCAGCGGCGAGACTTCCTGCGCCGCGCTTGAAGCCCAGCATGATATCATCGATGCGATAACCTACATGAAACAGAACTACAGCGTCGATTCCTCGAAAGTATACATCGTCGGCCGGTCGATGGGCGGCATGCTCGCCGCGGTCATGGCGGCGAAATATCCCGACCTGTTTGCTGCCGCTGTGGCCGGTCAGGGAGTCATGGACCTCAAATTGTTTACCGAGACAACGATTCCCTCTCTGATAGGGAGCGTGGAGCGCGAATGCGGCCCGTATTCCGAAGCAACGCGATTCGATTACGAGCGGCGGTCGGCTGTTTCATATGCACCGAATTTCCAATACGTACCCCTCATGATGTGGCATGGCACCAACGATACATGGGTACCGCCAGAACAATCGGAACATCTCACCGAGACCATACGCCGGTTTTACCGCTTTCAACCCGATGTTTTCTGGCTCCATGGTGCAGCGCACTGCCCGACGAATTTTACCGCATCATGGGTCTGCGACCGTCTCACATACTACGAAAACAAGTGCGAATCGGGTTTTGAAACGCCCACGCGTTTCTTCCCGGAGCTGACACTGGTGACCGACGAGGCAAAACGCTTCTTCTGGCTCGATATCACTCCGGCCCAAGAAAACTCATTCGCACGGATTCACGCGTCTCTCAAAGACGATGTCCTTTCCGTCAACGTCGAGAACATCAGCCAGGTGAGCATCGATCTCGACTCCGTCTCGAAGCTTGTCAGGGTTTCACGGTTCGAGGTCACCACCGATGCACCGCTGAAACTCACCATCGTAAGGAACGGAAAGGTACTGTTCGAAACCGCAGCGGATAAAAAAATATCCGGAGCGCTGCCGGATAAGCTGTTTGAGAAATAAATGAGGCCGAATGAGGTATCCTGACCCCCTGTAAGGTATGGACAGGGGGTCAGAATAGTAGTATCAGGTGCCGTTCAGAAAGTAAAAATAAGCGCGGTCTGGAATCGTACGCTTGAAATATCCTTTGTCTGGTTTGCTCCGCGATAATAACCGGTTGTCCAGTGGGAGACCTCGAATGCCAGAGATGTCTTATAGGCAATCGGCGTATAGACGTTTCCAAAGACACACCGGTTGGAGTTTCTGGCCGGAAATGCCAGGTTTTCATCTTTTTTCGGCTGATCGATACCCATGCCGGCGTTAAAACGGGTGTTTGCGCCTGTTTTTAACGTTGCGCTGAACCACCCGCCCGTGCTCTCGACTTCACGGTCGAGCTTATAATCGAATCCCTGACCGATACCGGCCAGATACTGGCTGAGCGTTTTACCGGTAAATGCCTCTCCTTTTATCAGCAGGGATTTGTTGATCGCATAGCTTGCATGAAAATTCACCGAATACGACGTATACTGCTTGTCCTTACCCTGCTGATTGGTATAATCCATGACCCCGTAATGCCCCGAAACACCAGTATTGATGGTTGGCGTGATATACGAAAACCGGGCCTGGACTGTCGGAATAACACTGTCTTCGCCATCATCTTTTCCGTCATTATCCACATCGCCAGCAATATTCCTCGACAAGGCGCCGACTACTTCGATGCCGTTTTTGAACGTTGAGCCTATCTGAATCTGCGGATGCCGATACCCGATGTTTCCGCAGTTCCATAGAACGGTATAGTTTACTGTCGTGGGCACAAGCGGAGAAATAACATCCGAAGTCTGACCGGCAAGCACATAATAGCTGCCGAAATCCGCCTTGAGATAACCATGACGTATGAGCGGGATATTCTTGTTTTCAGCACCGCCGCCGTAAAAATCGAATTCAAAACGGGCGGTAACGGGATGTTCCTTGAGACCTTTATAGCTTACATTCCACCCGATACGGCTCTGACGGGCTGTCATGTTCAATTCGTTATCTTTCTTTTTAGGCGGGGGAGTGTCGTTTACCCAGAATACATAGTTACCCGATTCGGCCCGCGCCTGGTCATATGACATATCGAACATGAAATAGCCATAGGGTTCAAAAGCGAGCTTCGGGGTTTCATCCGTTTTTTCAGGTTCGGCGGTTCGAGCCCCGGATTTATTCGACTGCGGCGCAGGCGTGGCTTCAATCTTTTCCTGAAGCCGGGCGATCACCGTATCGAGCTCCCGGATGACATCCTGCGATATCTGAGGATCATCGTTCTTCTTGACCTGATCGATATCGCGGGCAATTCTGGCCACTTCCGATGAAATCCTCTCCATGTCCGTTTTCATGTTTCGAACTTCCGACTGAAGAATCCCGTTCGATGCATCCTGACCGGAGGGGTTCTGAACCGATTTCATTTCGGCAAGCTGTTGCTGAAATACCTGGGTGTCCTTGTCCTGTTTTGTTCCAAGACGATCGAGGTTGTCTTCGATAGTTTTCAATCTGTCCAGGATATTTTTGTATCCCTGGGCATATCCGGGAGAGTTACCCATCGCAGTCAGGAGCGCTATTAACAATAACATGAACACTTTTTTCATTGCAGACCTCCGGAATCCAAGACATATTGTTGTATTACATTGTCCTTATTTTTATTGAACGGCGAATAATCTTTTCATACGTTTTGAAACATGTTTTAAACAGAGTATTTCATTATCGATACGTCATTGTCAGGAGATATTTGAAGAGTGAGGATAGTTTGTCGTTCAATGTGGAAAGGCTCCCGGTAAGACAATTCCACCGGGAGCCTCTCGTGGGATCAGCGCTTAGAATTCCTCGAATTCTTCGGTATCAAGGGGAATAACATCATTCGGTTTCATGACGGATGTTGCAGTCTTTCCCGAAATTTTCTTCGGTATGGCGGTTGTTTTTTTATGGAGATTCGATCCTTTCCTGGGGGAAGGTAATGAAGCGCGTGAATACGATCTGTCAGCGTAGCCCTGCCCGTTATTACCATTACCGTTTGATCCGCCGATAATGGAAATCAGGGTTGAAACCATGGTGTTAAGCTCTGCGGCCTGAGAAGTAAGCTCCTCACTTGCCGATGCCGATTCTTCGGCATTTGCAGCGGTCGACTGGGTAACCTGATCCATCTGGGAGACAGCGGTATTGACCTGCTGGAGCCCCTGTGACTGCTCATTGGATGCGGCGGCTATCTCATCAACCAGTCCGGCAATCTTGACAGAAATTGCCGCATTCTCGTTAAATCCTTCCTGAGCGGCGTTGGTTAATTCGGTACCCTTCTTGACTGCATTGATGGTGTTCTGGATCAACTCGGCCGTATTTTTCGCTGCATCGGCCGACCGCATGGCAAGATTTCTCACTTCGTCGGCGACAACGGCAAATCCCGCGCCTGCCTCACCGGCTCGTGCAGCTTCCACAGCCGCGTTCAGAGCCAGCAGATTGGTCTGGAAAGCGATCTCATCGATAGTCTTGATGATTTTACCCGTTTCTTCGCTCGACCGTGTAATCACCTGGGTTGCTTCGACCAGGTCACCCATCTGCTTGTTGACTTTTTCGACGATTTTATTGGCTTCAAACATCATCTGCTTTGCCTGGTTTGAATTCTCTGCGTTCTGACGAGACATCGAGGCAATTTCTTCCATGGACGATGAGGTTTCTTCGAGGCTTGCCGCCAGTTCACTCGAACCTTCAGCCAGCTGCTGGCTGCTCGACGAGACCTGACTCGATGCCGCGGAGACCTGGTTTGAGCCTTCCGTGAGCACATCGATGACACGGGTGATGGGTTTTGTAATACTCCGTGTGAAGAAAACGAGCGTTACGATGGTTACAGCCAGAAAAATTAATCCGACAATAAGAATCATGTTTCTTATGGCGGTGGGAGCCGCAAGGAATTCCGAAGAAGGCTGGGTAACACCGATGCTCCAGCCGGTCAGTTCAACCGGGGCATATCCGGCAATTTTGGATACTCCTTCAAATACATATGATTCGACGCCGACCTGGTGGGCCAGCATATTGCCCATAATGACTTCCATGCCATTCAGTTTGGCAAGGTTCGTCTGGAGAATGTGATCTTTATTGGGGTGAACTACGACCAGGCCGGTCTTATCCACCATAAAAGAATACCCTGTTTTTCCGACCTTCACCTCGGTGAATTTTTCCGAGAGAAAATCAATCTTGAGAATTGCGGTAACTGTCCCGGTAAAACGGCCTGATTCGGAAAAAATCGGTGCGCAGAAAGGAATAATGGGAGATCCGCTCAGTTTTGATTTGATCGCTTCGCTGATATTAACCCTGCCGCTTTTTGCGATACTGAAATATTCACGGTCAGCCAGTGAAGTCCCTTTATATTTACCCTCGCTGCCATCGGCGAAAACGGTTCCATTCACATCGGTGACAAGTATCGACTCATAGTCATTACCAACCTGTTTCATGATCTGATCGAGCTGTTGAGTAAGAAAATCGCTCGCTGCTATAGCATCTTTATTTTCAGGCCCGACTTCGCTTACCTTCCCTGTAACCTCTACAACCGTATCGAGAACTGACAGCTCTTTTACAAACTTCATTTCTTCCATCAGTACTATCTGAGTCATGTTTGCAAGGTTTTTCGCAATATTTACAGTCTGTTCTTTTGATACCGTTTCAAGAGAAGTCGTTGCCTTTGTGATGGAAAAAAATCCGACAACAACCAGAGGAATCAAAACTACCGCAATGCCGCCGGCAATCAGTTTAAATCCGAGTGTCCGCTTTTTCATTTCTTTACCCTTTCAAGTGAGTGATAAATCGATTCTGAACAGTGTAACGATACTTTTTCTCGCTGAAAAACTGAATGTGTGGTACAACTTAACCGATACTCCTTTCTTCATGGCAATTCCATGGATTAAATAGTAAAATTGTTAACGGTCATTTTTATTTCTGTCCCACTTAAGAGCATAAACCATGCCAAACTATAATGACATAACATTAATTAATTATTATTCAATATGTTATATGAATATATCATCTCGAAGCATGCGTGAGATCGGAGATACTTGAAAGGGGGTAATGTGTCAGATGTGAAACATCGAATCCATGAATTGAAATTATTACAGAAAGGCAGGATACGGATACGGTAGTCAGAAATTACAGGTTATAATCCTTCAAAATCCTGTAGAGTTTTGATCGTGATAAACCGGCGATACGGTATGCCTCGTTTCTTTGACCATCAACCATTGTCATGAGTCTCCGGAAATACTTCTGACTGCATGATTCGGAGAATTTCTCGAATGTCGGGAAACTCTCGAGCTCGACACTTTCGATATGGTCTTCCGGTCTTAAGCTGGATTGGGAAGGTTTTGTTTCGGAAAAAGAAGACTGTGCTATCTTTATCCGGAAAAATGAGGGGAGATGGTAGGGGAAAAGGATGGATTCATGCCGGGCAATAGTTATAACACGTTCCATGGTATTGACGAACTCACGGACATTCCCGGGCCAGTCATAGAGCATCATCGCTTCAAAAAAATCCGGTGATATTCCTTTTATTTCCATGCCGTACATTTCGCAGAATTTCTTCACATAATGAATTATTAGTTCCTTTATATCCTCTTTCCGTTCCCGCAGGGGGGGGAGCTCAAGGGTAAAGGAATTGATACGGAAAAAGAAATCCTTTCGAAATTCGCCGGTTTCTACCATCTGCTCAATATTACGGTTGGTTGCGGCAATGAGCCGGAAATTGATTCGTTTTTCCTTTTTTGAACCGACGGGGAAAAACTGACGCTCCTGAAGAACACGGAGAAACGTCTTTTGAGATACTGGTGAAAGCTCACCTACCTCATCGAGAAATAACGTGCCTCCTTCAGCCTGTTCAATAAAACCCTCGGTCGCGCGTTCAGCTCCGGTAAAAGCGCCCTTCTCATATCCGAACAGAATACTTTCGATGAGGGTATCAGGGAGCGAAGCGCAATCGACCACCACGAAATTTTTTTGTGCGCGGGAACTGTTTTTGTGTATCGTCTCGGCAAAAAGCTCCTTTCCTGTGCCGGTTTCGCCGGTAACGAGAACGTTCGCGTCACTCGATGCTGCCCGGGCTATCAAATCAAGGATTTCCTGCATCTTGGGGCTGTTTCCGATTATTTCGTCTCTCTTAAGCGAGAATAAGCTTTTTTGGGTTTTCTGTTCACGGAACTGGAGGGCGCGGATCAATGAAAGCTTGATATCACTGATAAACGATGGTTTCTGAAGGTAATTCCATGCGCCGTTTTTTATCGCTATTTCAGCACCGTCACGGTCGCCGAAAGCAGTAAGAATTATCACTTCGGGCTGGGAAGCAGAGGCATGAATATCAGCGATTGCATCCAGCCCGCTCCCGTCGGGTAGTCGCACATCGAGGAAGACCACATCATAACTGCCGGAGAGTACTTTTTCCATTCCCTGGGTAAGAGAAAATACACATGTTACAGAATGCCCCAGCTGGATATTTATCTTCCTGAGAATCTGGTTAAAATCTTTGTCATCATCAATGATCAGTATTTCTGCCATTGGTATCAAATATCCTGTTTTACTTTTTTTCAAAAATATTACGGAGAGACTGTGCGATATCACTTCTCCGGAAAGGTTTCTTAAGAATTGCATCGAAACGGATTTTCTCGTGCTCCGAGAGATATTCATTATAACCGGTACAGAGAATTATCGGGATATCGGGACGTATCTCGATGATTTTTCCAGCCAATTCGATTCCGGTCATCTTGGGCATCGTTATGTCGCTTATGATAACATCGAAGTTGTCCGGCTGCTGACTGAAAATATCCAGGGCTTCCACAGAACTCGTGGCAAGCGTGACCATATATCCCAGTTCTTTTAATATTTTTTCAAGAATTACCACAACTTCCCGTTCATCATCAACAATAAGAATCCGTTCATTGCCGCCGCGTATATTTTCCACAGGACCGTGGTTTTCGGACATAACATGCTCGATACGAGGCAAAATCACATGAAAATTACTTCCCTCTCCCGGTTTGCTCTCATACGTGATGGCGCCGTTGAGATCTTTCACAATTCCATGCACTACCGAGAGCCCGAGACCCGATCCTTCGCCTGGAGCTTTGGTTGTGAAAAACGGATCGAATAATTTTTCCTGTATCGAGACATCAATACCTGTTCCCGTATCACTCACCGAGAGTTTCAGGTATCGGCCATGAGGCAGATGGTTAAACACCAACGAATTTTTTTCATCAATATCAAGATCTTCGAGGGAAATCTTCATTATCCCCGGCTTGTTTTTCATTGCATAAGCGGCGTTATTACACAGATTCATCAATATTTGGTGTATCTGTACCGGATCACAAAAAACATATCCTTCGATAGACAATATGTTTTGAACAATCTCAATCGAAGTGGGTACCATCGAACGGAGCATTCTGAGCGCTTCTTTTATGGTATTGGCTATCGGAATTGGCTGCTTTTCCAGATTGGTCTGACGGCTGAAAGTCAGAATCTGGGTAACGAGGTCTTTAGCTCTGCCGGTAGATTTGATTACCTGCTCGAGTTCTTCATGGACCGGAGATTCGTCGGGGAGACTCAACAAAGCAAGTTCGGTGTTTCCGAGTATTGCTGCGAGAATGTTGTTAAAATCATGCGCAATTCCGGAAGCCAGAGTTCCTATCGACTCCATTTTCTGGGCCTGGCGCAGCTGAGTTTCCAGCCTTTTTGAATCGGTAATATCGACTATCACCCCGACCAGCCCCATAACGGTTCCATCCGATTTACCGAACGTTGCCTTGTAAAAGACAGCATTACGTTTGGTGCCATCGGCATGGATTACGTCTCCTTCATAGGTCTGAATCCCAGGATTATTAAACAATTGAACATCCATTTTATTATATATTAAGGCTAAGTCTCTTGGAGCAATATCAAAAACCGTTTTCCCCAAAATATCCCCATCAAAACCCATAAACTCTTTGAAAGCTTTGTTGCATCCCATGTACAAACCGTTGACACTCTTATAAAAAATCGGATTGGGTATGGTATCCATGAGTGTTTGCAGAAAAATCAGCTGTTCCTTGAGCGCAATCTCTGCAAGTTTACGTTCGGTAATGTCCTGGAGTGTTTCCACGGCGCCTGTTATATTTCCTTCAGCATCTTTCAGCGGGGCAGCAGTGAAGAAAAGCCATTTCCCGTTTTTACCCAGATCCGGGAAAAAATCGTCGGCTTCATATGCTTCTTCAATAAAAGAGGATTTATTGAATTTACCGCTGTAATATTTTGAGAAACCATCAGGCTGGCCCCCGTCAACAATGAGGTCGGCCATAATCGGTCTTTCGTCAGCATAAAACGCTTTCCACTGTTTATTCGTGCCGATCACGTCACGGGCCGCAATTCCGGTCATTTTTTCACACGCCTTGTTCCAGTGGGTGATTTTATGATTTTTACCAATGATAATTAACGAAATTGAAATCCCGTCGATGATTTCCAGCAGCTTTTTTTCATTTTCCCGAAGAATTTTCTCGGTCAGTTTTCTCTGTGAAATGTCTCTGGCAACACCTTCCAATCCAATTAAATTCCCTCCGTCATCGATGACCGGTATATATCGAAGCTCGATCCAGACTACAGTTCCATTCTTGTGATTCAATCGAATTTCTATCTGTTTATGAACAGAATCAGATAATTTAAAAATTGATTCGAATTTTTTTCTGTCATCGGGATGAACTATCTCGAAAATGAGTCGCGGATTATTATAAAATTCTTCCGGCGTATAACCTGTTATCGCAGTGGTCAAGGAACTTATATGATTTATTTTCAGAGGTTCAGCCTGAAGATTGAAAACAATATCCTGTATGTTTTCGGTAATGCTCCGAAAACTTCTTTCACTCTCTTGTAATGCCTGTTCGGTTTTAACTTGCCGGGTAACATTCTCAAACATCACCGCAAGGAATTCCATCTTCTTTTCTTTATTACTGATCGGGACAGCAATTCCGGAGAAAAACATGGGTATATCAGGAAATTCGGGAAACAGTTCATGAATATTATATTCAATTCCAGGAATTTTAATGATTTCACCTTTTTTGAGTTTCTTCATTAATTCACGAAAATACGGTTGCCGTAGAAATATTTTATCTTCAAAAAGAGAGTAATCAGGAGGAGGATAGAATTTGATGAGGTCGTGAAAAGCCCGATTCCCCCTGATAAAATGCCCGTCGGCATCATATATGGCAATGCAGAAGGGACTCTGATCGATAAGCGTAGTGAAAATATTTTTTTCCTGAGTCAGCTCATGCTCAATCTGTTTCTGGTATGTGAAGCTCCGGCAGATAATTCCAACCAATTCAACTTCGTCTTCCGGACTCTTTATCGGGTAGAATGTGAACAGGCCATGTTTCTTCAAACCGGCTGAATCCAACGAATGCTCACAGGTTAAATTCTGACCGGTCTCAAAAACGCCTGACTGATGCCTGCGGATAGTATCAGCCATCTCCGGAGGAAAAAGCTCATATACCGATTGTCCGATGATTTCATGGGGAGTGATTTGTAATTCCGGAAGATTTCTGCCTCCGGCCTTTCTGATAATGCCGGATTTGTCCACACAGAAAAATAAATCGTGAGAATGATCGATAAGCCCGCGACTGCACTCTTCTTCTATATGTAATGAATGCTCAATGCGGATATGTTCTTTTTCATACTTTTCCAGTTCGGATATACGTTTCCGCAATTCATTCACTTCGTTGATAAGCTGTTGTTTCTCTGTATCATTACGGTTCACGTACAATCCCCTTCTCAAGGAATATTCTATAACATCGGAAATCCTCAGCACCACTCCGGCTAATACATAATTAAATCCAAGATTTAGACTATATACCTAAACATATCCGGCATGAAACCGCCCAAAATCATCGAATAATCAATGGAGTATTTAAAACCATTATCATTACGATTCCATACACTATATGACCTTGCCACATTAAAGCAGCTCCTAGTATATTATACTCTTGCGATAGTAATATCGAAGCAAAAATATAACTGTGAAATGAGCTCCACAGGAAGGATATTGCATTTATTTATATAGTCTGAGAATATTATAATGGTTTTTTTATAACTCCTTTTTCGAATCGTATTGTAAGGATATCGGTCAAGAAGATAATACCTGCTCAAGAAAGATAACAACATGAAAGATAATAATAATTATCGTTTCTGGAAATAAATGTGTTGGAGAGCACAAAAATATTTTTTTTGTTAAAAAATTGTTAAAATATTATTCAATCCATTATTCCAACCGGCTCTATTTTTCTTCCATATTCCCCGTTACCCGAGCTCGGGACCGCTGATTCCGAACATATACTCCGGCTGACCGGGATTGTTATTGACGTTATAATACATCCGCCCGAAGGACCGTTCTTCAGAAAAACCCATTTCACCGAGCAGCCCGATAAACATATGCTGATTATCCGGTATATCGATAACCACCGGAAGCCCGGCCAGGGCGCCTGTCGCTTCATTAACCAGCCCGAAAGCATCATCCGCAGTCTGTGCCACAACAGGGCCGATCTGATAGAATCCTGTTCCGGGTCTTCCCATACAGTATCCGCGGAGTACACCATCACGAACAATCTTCAAAGCCGTTTCAGGATTGTGTCGTGCAAACGACCGGAGTACTGCAATCCTGTCCGCTCCGAAAACAGCATGATCCATGACTGCCAGCACCGTCCAGTCACTGTCAACGAGAGGAGATATACGGGTGTCCGATGGTTTATCGACCTGTGGGGAACGGGCAATCAGACGCAACAGCCTGTATTCATCCCTGAATCCGAGCCTGTCGTACACCATTTTCCCGAGAGGCGTTGCGTCCAGTTTGATCGTGCCGCATGAGCCAAGGTATTCAAGCGCATGTCTCATGAGCCGTGACGCGATTCCCGTTCTGCGGTATCCGGGATCAACAAGCATCATACCGATCCACGAGATGCTGTCATGGTAGTTGATCGCCGTTATTGTCCCGACAATCCTGCCGTTCATCTCGGCGACAAAACATCCCCCGGGGCTGAGATCAAGGTACAGTTTCCAATCCGAGACTGTCTGGTTCCAGCCTGCCGCTGTTTTCAAACGCATCCCTTCGGGGATGTCATCCGTTTTCATCGGTCGAATATTGAGCAAATCAGTATTCATGGCAACCATGCGGTTCATTCCGGTCAATGAAAGCGCCTTTGTGCTGTCTCTTGCTGCCTGTCATGCGCCCGATGCATCAGAAGAGCCTTTCGACCAGATTGAGAAGCGGTCCTGCGGTTTTATAGAGGGTATACCCGACACTTGCAAAAGTAACCGCAAGCGAAAAAATCATTGCACAATTCCAGTAAAGAGCCTTTTTCCCGACCGGTTTCTCACTCTGCAGGTACCGGGAGCTGTTATGGAGTATGAACCATCCCACATACGCGATGGGAAGCATGAGGAGCCCGAAAACAAAAGCCGGAAGGGCAATCCAGGTTCCCATCGATTTCCACAGGATAACCCCCAGAAACGACGGCGCCGGAATCATGCATGCCAGGCGGTAGCGCCATCCGCTGGGTTCTATTCCGAGCATTTCACATGCGGCGAACCCCGAAACAAGCATCTGGATGGTAACCGTGCTCAGCGTCATGCCGACCAGGCCGAGTCCGAATACAAACCGGCCGACAATCGGCCCGATACCGGTAGCGCCGATCAGCACACCGGCGTTGACGGGATTTATGTCCTCTGCCTCGAAACTCGTCCCGTATATGGTGCATCCGGCGGCAATGACGATGAGCGATGTACCGATAACGAAGGGAATCAAAAGACCGGTAACTAGATCGAACCGTGCCAGCCCACGGTGCTCCTTTCCCCAGCCGCGGGCAAGCTGAGAATACCCGAACAGGAATGTCTGGTTGATTCCCACCGCAGCTCCGAACGCCGCCATGATCTTTGTAACTCCAATCGGATCGGTGGGAACATAGAGGGGCAGAAATCCCCGGAACAACCTCCCCCAGGCTATTTTACCCGCGAGGGAACTGCGTATCACCACAACAAGGAATGCAAGAATAATCATGCCGACAAAGAATTTCAGGATGCGTTCATACAGCCTGACACCGCGCAGCCCGCTTCCGTAATTCCAGGTAATCGCAGTCGAGATAGCCATATAGACAAAACCGATTAAAAGCAATAGACCGTTTCGTCCGGCTCCGGTAGCTTTCCAGTGAGTAACCACGTTTATCATGTCCTCCGTGACACCGGCAGAGAGAGCATACTGTGGAAGCTGAAAAGCAAACGACGCAACGAGCGTGGCAATCGCCCACGCCCATGCCACAGAGGGGTGCACAAACCGTCGCATGGCATCGAACGGCCGTATCGACGTGGAGAGGGTCTGGTACGAGGCGGCCATGAACATGATAATGCCGACAAGCATGGCCAGCGGCTGAACCCACAGAAGCCTGTACTGAAAATGAGCGCCCAGATAGAGCGACGAGATGGCTGTTCCCCCGCCAAGCGTGATTGCGCTCTGGAGCCAGCCGGGGCCCGTTTTTGAAAAGTAACCGCGCCATCGCTTTCCGGGGCTTTTTCCTTCCAGCTCGGCCAGCTCGGCTTTTTCACGGGCTATGACCTCGGGGTCCGAGGCCTTGAACATGGGCAGTCCACGGAGTATTTCCGAACCGCTCCCGTTGTTTTCAGGCATTGCATCCCTTTCATATGGATATAAGAGCCGTTAAAAAATTAACCACGGAGACACTGAGAACACGGAGTTTTTTTCAAGTAATTTTATATTTTAACTGGAAGCTCATAATACTAATTGTACGGGTCATTTTGCAAGGACTGTTTCGTTGAATTTCAGGAGCATACCTGCGATGACCTGATTATGTTTCCTATAAATCCCCGGTTATTACGGATAATTTATAGATTTCTTAGAACGCGGATTTATGCGGATCGGATGGATTTACGCGAATTTATTGTCAATATATCTTTCTCATGACTATTGATAATTACTTATAACAGTACACGTAATTTTGATGTAATTCTCAGTATTTCAGTAGCATTATGACTGCGAGATATTTAAAAAGAATAATCAGGATTATTTCTCTCTCAATTTTATCACCGTGTCTCCGTGTCTCCGTGTCTCCGTGGTTTAATTCATTTTGTTATCCGGCCAGGGGTTTTTTATTTCAGGAGCAGGATCTTTTCGGTTTTCAGGTATTGATCCGCCCGCAAGGTACAGAAGTATATACCGCTTGGCATTCCCGAAGCGTTCCATAACACCGTATAGTTCCCTCTGTCGAGGTACCCTTTGCGAAGTACGCACACGACCTGGCCCGAAACATTGTATATCTGCAGGGTCACGTGGGAATTGCATGGTAAACTGTACGCGATGGTCGTTGACAGATTGCATGGATTGGGAAACGGAGACTCCATGCGGAATTCTCCGGGGACACTCTCCACGAGCGTGACAAGATCCGATGTGACTTTTTTGCTCGCATTATCCGCTCCGACAGCCTGAAGCCAGTAATAATACGGCACTCCGTTCAATGGTACATTCTCATCGGTATATTCCCGTATTCCCACTGCCACGGAATCAATGAGAATAGGATAATATTCATCGGCAGTCACAAGGGAATCGATTGACGTGAATTCGGTGAGCGGAACCGGTTCGGTAAACTCCTTCGATCGCGAGCGATAAATCCTGTAGTACGATACATACCCTTTCCCGTCATCCGGCGATACATCCCATGTGAGATGTATCCTGTGACCCTGATTCGAAGGCAATTCATTCACCGCCACATTCAACGGGGGATCGAGAACATTCAAAACATCGATAGCGGTCGCGAGTGTATCCGCCAATCCCCCGGAATCCGTGACCTCTACCATCAGGAGTATATCGCTGCCGACATCATCGTTGGAAGGGACACCCAAGAAAACACCTGTTTCGGAACCAAGCATCAACCATTGAGGCCCCAGAAGCATCGTATACGTAAAAACGTCCCCTTCATCAGGGTCTTCGACGCGCACGGTATCGGCATATGCCATATCCTGCGTGGCATCCGCCAGTTGAACATTAACGATTACCGGTGCCCTGTCGACATCGAGCACGGTAAGGATAAAGGTTACGGATGCTGATAATGTATTGCTGTCTTCGACTTTCACCGTAACGGAATATTTCCCTGCACGGGTATAGTCAGGTGTCCAGGAAATTACACCCGAGGGTGATATGACCATTCCCTCAGGAAATTCGGTTAAAGAACAGGTCAGTGAATCACCGTCCGGGTCTTCAGCCTCGACATGGAAGACAAACGACTCAAGTTCATATATAGAAGTGTCCGGAATCGCCGATATGACCGGCGCCCGATTTACATGGCGCAGTGCGATATTCACGGTCGTTGTCGAATTGGCATCGATAACCACGTTGTCCACGGAAGAAGATATATAGTCGTCTCTTGCGGCTGTAACCGTGTAACTGTTTCCCGCGGGAATACCGGAAATCCGATAACTCCCGGAACCGTCGGTCACAGCGCTGTAATCGCCGGGACTCACGGAGACCGCTGCATTCTCCAGACCTTTTTCAGTGGAGACATCCGTAACCAGCCCGGCCAGGATACCCAGATTCGATGTATCGATACGGGCTCTGATACATACGTCCTCGTTGAGATGGTAGAAATTAATACCATCGGTCGAGTAATACGAGCGGTTTGAATCTTCCCCATAAACATCATAGGAAATAGCCCATGGGACATTTTCAACCTTGACGCTGACAAAAAAATCTTTGTCCGGTTTGATTATGATCGGCGGAGACGGCAGTTCGACGGTAAACCATCCGGCTGCGGAGGAAACTCCCCGGACAGATGCAAGCAAATTCCCCGGTTTAGAATTTACGAACGAATCATATACAGCCAGTTCATACGTGTAATCACTCAGATAAAATCCGAGATCGACAGCTTTCAATATCCCCGTTTCGGAGGGTGAAAAGAGCATTCCCGACCAGGTATCCCGCGAATCCGACCATCCCCGTCTGCCGGAAAGGCCATATTCGTCATACTCGATTGTATATCCCAGAGTAGACCTGACCATGACATCGGCGGTCATGACAGTTCCGGGATTGCTGATGTTTCGTATCTCGATTCCGGTCTGCACATCAGCGTAATCGTTGCTGTTCGGATTTGTCGAGGCATTGAACAGGCGGTTATTACTCGTTCCGGGAAAAGGATCTCCCGCGTCACCCCGGTTTGTCTTCGCATCCATATCCGCATTGCCGTCAGCCTCTTCTATATCGACCAGTTTATGGTGCTCATCATCGTTATTCGCTCCTGTGCTCCATGATTTGGGGCCGAAAAATCTCTGTTCATCAACATGATAGACAAGCAGCCCGGAAGTGCTCAGGTATATATCGAATCCCATTTTCTGGCGGTTTTCAAGCAGGAAGTATCTGCTGGACTCATAGCCGTCTTCCCAGAGCATACATACCTCGGGGTACGTTTCTATCTGGCGTATCGAGAGATTGTTTACGTTCTGTTTGATGATAGTCGGAGTAACCCAGCCCAGACGGAGTTTGCACCATGCGGAAATGTGCGCGGGCCTTTCGGAGTGGCTTCCATCCCCCCCATAGCACCCACCCGCCATGAGGCACCAATTACCGATACCTTCCGAATCTTCATAATCGGGCGGTTCAGTTTTATCCGTACGGTCATAGAGGTCCGGAAGCCCGAGAACATGCCCGAATTCGTGGGCAAATACCCCGATCCTGACTATCTCTTCATTGCAGTTGAGCTCGGGACATACGACATAGGTATTGATCTTGATTTTTCCCCCGTTTGCTGAAGAGTCGTTCGTTATATACGCGTGCGAACCCAATGACCCCTTGCACGACCACAAATTGTTATTCTCTTCGTAACATTCGGAGCCTTTTCCCGAATGCACCGCGGTGACAGCATCGACATAACCGTCGTCATCACCCGAATTGGGAATACCATCGGGACCATCGTTGTCATACTGGCTGAAATCGACCGAAGGATCAGCCTTCGCCGCAAGGTCATATACAAATCCGGCGCTGTTGTTCGGAAAATTAGAACTGAGACCGTAATTTTCACCGACATAATACGACTGTGAATAATCGAGACTATACCATCCGTGAACATCACCGGAAATGACGAACTGATTATACGATACTTCTTTAAAATAATCCGTCAAACTGCCGGTTGGATTCGATCCCCAGAGAACGGCATCGATATCGTCAGCGTTAAAAACAGTCGAATTATCCGAAAATTTACCCATCAGCACGGGAACAATCATGTTTTCAACCGGCAGCGGTTGATACAGGGAGATTTTATCGAGAGCTCTGTCTTGCACAGCTTGTTTGCGGGCATTCATTTTCTTTACCCACCCCGGATCACCATCCTGATTCAGGGAGGGTTCACGATCGATAATCTCCCAGAATCCACGGGGGAAGTGTCCGTCACGGGGAGGAGGTATCGCGTGGGAAACTCCGCAGATAAAAAGAATGAGGACTGCAACGAAGAATACTCGTGTCATTCATTCCTCCTGTATGCAGAATTACATTTTCTTGATTGGATGAAAGCAATACAAATAAAGGAATATTTCACTCTATGTTTTTATAGTATGATCGATATTTGATTGAATAGCAATGACTAAACTGACTCGGAGGGGAACTTCCCCTTTTTCATGAGAGGTGATTGGGGAGTAAATCAATAAAAAAACTATACTTTACAGCTCCGGTACGGAGTGTTTCATTGCCCGCTCAATCCGAGAGACCGGCGGCGCACCGGAAGCTTTCGATGAGCGCTTTCTTGACAAGACCCCATTTTTCAGGAGCTCCGGTTATATATTCCTGATTGATTTCAAGTTCCAGCCCCCGGTAAGAATCCTCGCCGTACCGCGCCCGTAAAAACGACACGAAACCGTCCGACCGTCCGCGATATGGGTAATTCCGGCGTATCCGGAATCCCGGCAGGCTCTGTTTCAACCGCGCCTGCCATCGAAGACACAACTCTTTTTCGAGCACCCGTGAGGGATCATAAAGCAGCCCGATATCGCCATGACGGACAATCCCATCGAGAACAGGGGTAAAGGTATGTATGGAAAGGTGCAACACAGGGTCTCCCGCCTCGATCCGCTCACCGATCCATGACTGGACTTTATCCCGGTATGGATGATAATACCGTTCGATAAGCGTCATTTTCTCTGATGATGTAAGGCCTCGTGTGGCGGGTGAAAAAAGCGCCCGATGATGAAGAGACCGGTTGAGATCAACCAGGAGTCTGCTCACCGTTGCGGCAAAAAGGGGGACATGGAATTTATCTGAAAACTCGCGGGCAAGCTCCAGGGCGCCTGCGTCAAATCCACGATGACTTTCGATGAGATTCCCGTACTCACCGAACAGCCCATGGTACTCCGGGGGAATCTCGTTTCCCCCGTGCTCACAGGTGATTATCAGGCTCGGTTTACCCAAGGAACAGGGCGCCCTCCTCCAGACAGTTCATAAGCTTCCGGTAGCACAATGCCAGATTTTCGCGGGAAAAATCACCACATAGCGCTCCGATGATACGCCTCGACAGCGGCCCGTGATCGAGCAGTGTTTCGAAAGGATGATGCCAGACACCGTTGAGGTCACGCTGTAAAACTGACTCATACAGATACCGCCATAGTTCCCCGACAGTGCATTCCGGAAGGGAATCCAATCCGAACATCCGTAAATAGTCCGAGTCGGAAATCAGCGTTCCTTCCGCATCCTTTATGACCCGTACGAACAAATCGGCAAGGTATTCCGTAGGGAAATCCTGCTGGGTACGGATATCTGTCCACCGTTCGTCGACGAGGGCTTTAATGAGCGCACCCGCCGCCGCAGTTATGGCGAGATCGGCCAGAGGACACTCCTGGATATCGAGCACACGGATTTCTATGGCGTTACGTTCAAAGCGGGCGATCGCACCCCGTGAATTCAGCCATTCATGACGGAGAATCCCATCCGGATCACAGGGCTCGATGTCACGGTACAGGTTTTTCAACAACCGCTCCCGGTAATCCCGCTTCGTATAGACAGGCTCCGGAACGACCCGGCCGACAATCGATGGAATCCTGTTCTGGTTGTTACGGTAATACTCGAGCCGTGAGTCCGGAATACCGGTTAATACCCCTCCAACGATGGGCGAGCTTGCTGCCAGGGCAGGCAGAATGGGCAGAACCAGCCGTATGGCGGCATGCAGCCTGCCGAATTCAGCGTCGCCGGCAAAGGGAAGGTTGATATGAAGGCTCTGGAGATTGGACCAGCCATGCCCCTGACAGCCAAAGATACGGTTGTATGCTTCATAAACGGGGTTGTAATCATGGGGCCACAACCGTGTTTCAGCGGACGGGTTCATCCAGGGGTGCATTCCGGTCGGCATGAGCCGCCCGCCGAATGGATCGAGGATTCCGTTAATTTTCTTAATGTGGGATTGAAAAATACCGGGAAGCGTTTCGAGCGACGATGCGGGGCCGTTTGTTTTCAATTCGATGACATGGAGAACGAGCTCGTTTGACCAATTGAGCGGGCCCATGTCAATTTCCGAATCATAGGTTCCCGAGACGGCGTGAATCACCCTGTCGGTGACGGGGAGTACATCGAGCGTATCGCGGTCTACGATCATATACTCAAGCTCGATGCCATAACCTTCAAACAGGTGCAGGGCGCGCACTTTCACGTGGAATCCGTCCTTCCCTTGGACTTTTCGATTCTCCGCAGGAACGATTCCATGACCCGTGTATACAGTACATCCTTCAAAACGGCATCCTCGATACCGCTGTCGATATTCGGGTTGTCGTTGATCTCGATGATATACGGTATTCCGTTGATTTCTTTCGCATCGACGCCATAGAGGCCGTCCCCGATAAGATTCGCAGCCTTCAAAGCCGTCTGAACGACGCGCTCGGGCGCATCCTCGACTGCAAATGTCTCTGCCCTGCCCTCGAATATCTTTCCCTCGCCGTCACGCCGTATTATCTGCCAGTGTTTCCTGGCCATATAGTATTTACAGACATAGAGCGGCTGACGGTCGAGGATGCCGACACGCCAGTCAAAAGATGTGGGAATATATTCCTGTGCAATGACAAGGTCCGACTTGTCCAGGAGCTTCTCCACCTGAATGCGGAACTCCTCACGGCTTTCGATCTTCATGACACCCTGTGAAAACGCGCTGTCCGGCTGTTTGAGAATACAGGGCAGCCCCATGTCGTCACAGACCGTATCCTTGTTGTCCTTATGGATAAACAGTGTCCTTGGTATCGGGATTTTCTGGCGCTGGAGACGCTCGGCAAGAAAGACCTTGTTGGTACAGCGGAGGATGGAGAGCGGATCGTCGATAACCACCAGTCCTTCGGCTTCAGCCTTACGTGAAAGCCGGTACGTATGATGGTTGACATTCGTCGTTTCCCTGATGAACATGGCGTCATACTCGAGGAGACGTCCCGCATCCTCGGGAGTGATCAATTCCGCATCGATGCCGAGGTTTTCAGCCGCCCTGATAAATTTCTGGAGAGCCCGCGCATCGGAGGGAGGTTCTTTTTCCTCAGGGTCATGGAGAATCGCCAGGTCATACCGTGTCTGTACCTTCCTGGGAACACTGATCTTTTTGCCCGAGAAATACTCGATCGCCATTGCATGGACAAACTCCATGTGTTCTCCGGGAATTTCGCTGGCGGGAATGGGAACAATGTTCTGAAGCTGCCACTTATGGTTATGCACAAAAAATGCCCTGAGCAGCGGGGACGGGAACAGATTGTAGAGATGATAGCTCAGACGGTCGTATTTTTTCGCAATGTTATGTCCGAAATAGATACTCAGGGTGAATTTTTCACTCAAAATCCCTTTCAGACTTTTCTGAATCAGCTCATCCAGTTCATCGGAGACAAAACGGATAATTGACTGCGATTTCATATCCTGAATCGTCACAACATTGGGAACGGGGTGGTGACCACGGGCGGCAGCGAGCAGTGACACGTAATATCCGAGACTCTGATACCGGTATGACCTGCTGAGATTGAAGACTTTTACCCCTTTGAGCTGGCTGTACAGCGGATCCGTCAGGTAGGCCTTCGAGGAAATCACTTCCGCATTCGGAATGGTGAGCGGCCAGTTATTGGGGTTGAATACGACGACTAAGTTTGGCATTTCCCTTTACAGTGTGATCGGGTTCAATGATTAAAAGGTTTGCATCATAGGTGAGGATTCCGAGCATGATGGCGCAGATCAGCCGGTTGACCTGTATGGAATATTCCGCCGAATCCGATAAGGGATTGGGCTTCTGAGGGTCTGCGATCCAGACGCTCCGGGCTTCCTGTTCATAACCGGTCAATACGACAAAATGACCCATCGGTTCACCGCGAATATCATCATACACGATACGGTTTTTTTTCAGGGATCGTTCTCTGGAACAGTTGTATAAATAGGTAGCGCTCAGGCCTGTCAGAACCGGTTTTTCTTTCTTCAGGTGTTTTCTCAGCAGGCGCGCAGTCAGATCCTCGAAACGTATCTTTCCTCCATGTTTGAGAAAATCAAGATATGCCCGTGATGCCTGCTGAAATTTGACGCCTTTTTTATGGTGTATCTGTTCAGCCAGCTTCTCCCGCAAATCGATATTACGGGTCAAAAACCATGTCGGGTCAAAAACCTGAAGATTATAGGTATAGAGCGTTGCCCGAAAGCCATGCTCGAGCGCATGAAGTCCTAAGTAAACAGCGAGCGTTCCACCCTCTTCAAGATACTTCACTTCCGAGATAACCTGCTCGAGAGGAATATCATAGCCAAAATACCGGTAAACCGCATGAAGACAGGTCGGACCGCAGGTTATATCATCAGGCTGCCTAAGAATCTCAAAATAGAGTCTGATATCTATTTTCATATGGACCTTTATTACAGAACACAATACTGATCGGATATATTTGTAATGCACTCCTCACAGTTTCCCAAGCGTAATAATATAATCCATATTGTTACGATTAACCATAATAATTAAAAGCATTGTGGAGAAGTATTCTTTAAACAAACCTTCTGCCAAACCGTTCCGTGATTTTTCCTCTAAAGATATATTCCTCTGTATTTCCCTATCTTCCGTTTGAACCCGCCACGAAATCAGGAGCCGCATACCCTGCGGAATTTTTCAGCGGCGGCATCGATTTCCTCATCGGTGGAGTCGATGGCGATACCGAACGCGGAACCCAGTCCGGCATCCACAACACCGACACTGATATTGACCGCCCTGCTCAATATATCGTCCGTCCGCGGGTACGCGCCTTTGCCGAAGGGTTGACCGACATCTTTCAGGTAGTGGTTGATATGCTCCATGTTTGCATACACGTGCCAGCCGCTGTGATCTACCGTAGTGGTTCCGAGCGCCGTGCTGATCCGGGCTGCCTTTTCGGCGCTGTCGAAGATGACCGTGCACAGGGTGCCGCACTCGCCTTCGGGATCGTTCAGGACGCGGAACCTGAATCCCTTACAATCCGCTATCTGCTTCTTGAATTTTGCTTTCTTTTCTCTGAGTGTTGCGATGATCCTGTCGATTTTGCGGAGCTGGGCAAGAGCCACTGCACCGAGGAGCTCGTTCACCCTGAAATTGAGCCCCAGGATATAACGGCTGCCCACTTCAACTCCCGCCCTGTTGGGAGAATGGCCCTGATCATGTATGGCAAATGCCCGCCCGTACAGCTCATCATCGTCGGTTGTGATGATACCGCCATCGCCAGCGGTGATCGTTTTGAAGATATTGAGCGAAAACGCCCCCATCCGTCCGATCGAACCGAGTTTCCGTCCCCCGTACGAAGCGCCGCCGGCCTGGCAGGCATCCTCCATCACCATGAGCCCGTGCTTTTTGGCGATTGCCCTGATCGCATCCATGTTGCACGGGTTACCGAGCATATGAACCGGCATGATCGCCCGTGTTTTAGGCGTTATACGGGCTTCGATGTCTCCCGGATCGAGGCTGAGGCTCTCGTCAATCTCGGCCAGAACGGGAACCGCTCCGGCGAATATCACCGCACTGTATGTTGCCACGAACGTGTATGCGGGAACGATGATTTCGTCGCCGGGTTTTATTCCCATAGCCAGGAGGGATATCAATATGGCGCTCGTTCCGGAACTCGTTGCCAGCGCATACTTTACTCCGCAGTACCGGGCGAATTCCTCTTCGAGCGTATAAACCTTGTGCTTGAAATTTTTATCCGCCATGTTGCCGTAACGGAAGAGATGCCTCGATTCAAGCACTTCAAGTACCTCTTTCTTCTCTTCCTCGCCAATCCAGTATGATCCGGGTCCTGCCATTGTCAGTTTCCTTTCAAAAAAATCATTGGTTTATACATAATCATCCATCGAGTCGTCATATTATACTCTAAATAGGAATATTATAGAGTATACTTTTATAGCTCGTGTATCATTTCAAGCAGATTTTCTCGCAACACTTTTTCAGCGCCTGCCTTCACACGTGTGGATTTCGCTTCATAACCTCCTTCCTCATATGCCTTGTCCGTTATGAGATAACCGCTGCTTCCGTTGCAGTGAGTAACCACGAACGTAAAGGCATAAGGGGACTGCTTTTTCAACGCTGTACCGATTTCGTTGAACAATTCGCCCGAAACCCCGGCAAATACGATATCGCCAACCTTCAGCACCGTGAGACGGACGTTGAGGTCATCACTGGCTCCGACATCGG
The DNA here is from genome assembly GCA_021372535.1 of bacterium. Lineage (NCBI taxonomy): Bacteria > bacterium. Next base: position 22,481 of record JAJFUH010000057.1, on the reverse strand, counting down.
GCTGCTGCAGTTTCGAATCGTCGGTTTTCCTCGGCAGGGAAACGACACGCTGCGATGCGCTGATCGAACCACCGGGCCGTGGTGTGGTTTCACGGGCGACCCTCATGGCCTCCTCGCCTAAAATCATACCGATCGAATCGACACCGTACGAATACCACTTTACAACCTCGAAGTCTATGTGCGGCCCGTAAATCGGATTGATATCGCCCGAAGCTCCGATGGTGACCGGGGCGACACAGTTACCACCCATTTTGGTTTCGACGAACCGCTCCGCCGAACCCGGCCAGTCACCGGTAATCAGGTAATTTTCGGGCCCCAGAACGGTGCCGTGGCAGGGCCAGTTGAACAGAATCGATACTGGATTCCCGCGGCTGTCGTCGATACGTACGACGCCGACCTCGTGATCGCACGGACCATAGGGATTCCTGCCCAGAGCGATACTCCCGTCCGGGTGACGTGCCCGGCGGTTGATATTCATGAGGCACTCTCCTTTACCTACCCCGACAGACACCGGTTTCAGACTTGCGGATGCCTGTTTTACGGCACTGACAAGAGAATCCTCGAGCGCCCGGACATACTCGATCACCCCCGGAGCAGGATTCCTGGTGTATACGGCGGTGTCAGGGCCGCCATGATTGTGGACGGCACACAGCATGATATATTCCTGCCGGATACCCGTTTCGCGCTCGATGCGCTCCGTTGTTTTTTTCCAGAAATCGTGGGAAAGTCCGATAATATCCGCCGTTATAATCGCAGCCTTATGTTCGCCGTCGCCGAACACTACCGCACGGGCAAAGAGTTCGTCGTGGACACCCTTGAACGGGTCTTTTCTGCTCGCGTAACCGCTCATCGGTATCGGAGTCCGGGGAGTGATATTCACTTTCGCGCAACCGGCAGAAAGTACATTTTTCGGGGCTCCATACACTTCAGGTACAAACCGTGAGCATAAAAGAAATATCCCCAGGAACAGCGCAAAGAAACACCATAACGTCCCACTCTTTTTCAGCATGACACACCACCTGTCAGTTATGAACGTGAAAACTTCCAGAAAGGCGAATATCCTTTGACGAATGACCGATGAGAACCTCGAACTCGCCGGGCTCGACCACACGGTTGAGATTACGGTCGAGGAGCGAAAAGTGTTCCGGTTTGAGGGTAAACGTGACCGTCTTCGTCTCGCCGGGTTCGAGCGGAATTTTTTCGAATCCCCTCAGTTCTTTGACCGGCGACGATACGCTGCTGATGACATCGCGCAGATAAAGCTGGACGACCTCGTGTCCCTCACGGCTGCCGGTATTCGTTACATCAAGGCTGACCTTAACCTCGCCGCCGACGCCGATTTTCTCCGGCATGATCCTGAGATTACCGTACTTAAACTCCGTGTAGCTCAGCCCGTAACCGAACTCATAAAGTGGTTCGACACGCATATTGACATAACCGTCTTTGAGACGCGCCGCTTTCGTATGTGAGTAATTATAATATACCGGCAGTTGACCCACATGCCACGGAATTGTAATCGGAAGCCGTCCGCTCGGATTGTAATCGCCGAACAGGACATCGGCGACCGCCGCTCCTCCCTGCTCTCCGCACATCCATGCCTCCACGACAGCAGGGGCATGCTCCGCTACCCAGCGAACGGACAGGGGACGGCCGTTTATGAGCACCACGACTGTCGGTGTCCCCGTCCCGCAAACCGCCTCGACGAGCTCTTCCTGGAGACCGGTCAGATCGAGGTCTCCGGCATCCCTGTTCTCGCCATCGGTATCCTTGCCTTCACCGAGAACAACGATCGCCACATCAGCCTTGCGGGCAATTTTCCGGGCTTTCGCTATCTCGTTTGTGCCGGTTCCGATGATGTCGCACCCCTTTATATATTCAACCGTCGTACCGGGGGAAACTTTATCTTTAATTCCTTCGAGAACGGTCACGATATCGGTGATGACATTGTACGGACTGTAATCGCCGAGCTGATCGATGGGTGCATCGGCATCCGGTCCTATAATCGCAATTGACTTTATGGTTTTCTTCAGTGGAAGGAGATTATGGTCGTTTTTGAGGAGAACGATCCCCTCACGGGCAACCTGAAGAGCAAGATTCCGGTGTTCCGCGGAATGAACGATTTTCCCCGCGCGGGCAGTATCCACGTATGGATTTTCAAAGAGGCCGAGCCGGAATTTCAGTGTCAGAATCCTTCGGACGGCGCGGTCGATGACAGCCATCGAAACCGATCCCTCGCGAACGCTTTCGACGAGTTCCGCGAGATACGCATCCTCGAGTGAAATTCCAACATCCACACCGGAATTGACCGCTATCTGACCGGCCTCCTTCTGTGTTGCGGCAACATGTTCGTCGATAATGGTGCTTATACCTCGTCCCTCGCTGAGCACGACACCATCAAATCCGAGCTCCCCTCTCAGAATCTTAGTGAGTATCTTTTCGGAACTGTGGACAGGAACGCCGTCTATGGCAGGATAGGTCGCCATGACACCAAGAGCGCTGCATCGTGTGATCCCTTCTGCCCACGGCGGCAGGAAAACCTCTTTCAGCATCCTGTCGGAAATATGCATTGCCCCCCGTTCGAGGCCGCTGACCGGCTGGCTCTGTCCGGGATAATGACACAGCGCCGCAGCGAGCTTGTCTCCGGCGGATACGTCATCACCCTGCGCCCCCCTGACTATCGATTCGGCGATACATGAGCAGAGAAACGGGCATTCGCTGTACCCCTCCTCATTCCTTCCCATCCGCGGGTCCCTGTTGGGCTCGATGACGAGCGTACAGAGCATATGAACCCCGATAGCCCGGCCTTCACGTGCTTCTGTGGCATACACATCGCGGACGAGGTCCATGTTCCATGTACTCCCAATGGCCAATCCTTCGGGAAAAATAGTCGCGCCCGAACACATCAATCCGTGCGTTCCCTCTTCGATCTGAAGAACGGGGATTTTCAGACGGGTTTTTTCGGTCGCGATTTTCTGGAGCTCGTTGAGAAATTCCGCCTGTTTCAGGGTTCCCTCATAGATCAGCCTGTCGGAAAGGGTAAAAAAGCCCCCGCCGGGGCCGATTTCTTCCGCCCAGGTGCCTTCGGCAAATCTTCTGCAGCCGTCCATCTGTCCGGTGCGCTCTTCCGGTGTCATTATCCTGTGGATAGATGTGTCTTCCGAATGAAGACCGCCGCTGAATCGCTGTTTGTAGGTACAGGGGATGTTCATCTGTCCCACTTTTTCTTCGAGAGTCATCCTCGACAGCAGGTCCTCGACCCGAACTGCTATCGGTTTACGCGTGTCGAGATATGCAGGTTTATCTCCGCCCTGCTGAGCGCAGACAGTTGCTGCGAGTATTACGGCTGCCATAATGGAAACACCAATCACGGATTTTGTGTGTTTCATGTGTTTTTCCCCAAATTCACTGTTTTCGTTATGAATGTGTTTTGTGGTTTTTCACTCTGTAAACTACCGGAAATACGAGCGTCAGCACATACACGTTCTTTTGATTATTTAAAAAAATTCACCACAAAGACACTAAGACACTAAGACACTAATAAAAATAATTGATTATTTATATTATTGCTCCGGCGGATAAATAATGATACCAATAGCAGGAATAGATGCCGAAACAAGTTCGGCATGACGTCATCCGATATCACTGTTTAATCGCCGAAGCAATATCTTTAACAGTAATTAATCGTTCACGTCTAAAAAGATAATAAAACAAATCCGCGTAAATCCGTCCAATCCGCGTTCTATCGAATCTTGTAAAAAGACCGGGGCTCAATCCTTTATTTCAATTGTTCCCTTGAGCCGTATATCCTTGGAGGAATGGCCGACCATGACCTCGAACGTTCCGGGCTCGACAACACGCTCCATGTGACGGTTGATGAGCGAGAGATGTTCCGGACCGAGGACGAAGTCCACCTTTTTTGTCTCTCCGGGTTTGAGAGCAATCTTTTCGAAACCCTTGAGCTCGATGACCGGAGTCGAAACAGTGGCAATAACATCGTTTATGTAGAGCTGGACAACCTCTTTACCCTCACGGGCTCCGGTGTTTTTCACATCCACGCTTATTTTAACTTCACCAGCGGGGCCTGTTTCTTTAGGGGTAATCCGGAGGTTGCTGTATTCGAATGTCGTATAGCTTAGACCATGCCCGAAATAAAACAACGGCTCGGCGCTCATATCAGCATAAGGCTTACTCCAGCCATGATGAATCCAGTAATCCTTCGACTTCTTGTAGTTATAGTACGCCGGAAGCTGCCCGACATGGCGGGGAACGGTGATCGGCAAGCGCCCGCTCGGATTGCAGTCGCCGAAAAGGACATCTGCGACGGCATTTCCGCCCTGCTCGCCGCACATCCATGGCTCCAGAATGGCAGGGACATTCTCGGCAATCCACCGTATCGACAACGGTCTCCCGTTGACAAGCACGACAACGGTGGGAGTCCCGGTTTCATAAACGGCTTTGACCAGTTCCTCCTGACGGCCGGTGAGATCGAGGCTGGCCACATCACGACCTTCGCCATCGGTGCCTCTGCCTTTCTCGGTAAGCCATTCGTTCTCGCCGAGCACGACAATCGCCACCTCGGCATCGCGGGCGGCTTTACGGGCTTTCGACAGTTCATCAGTATCCGTGCCGACAACATCGCATCCCTTGACATACACAACTCTGGTCTGCGGCGAAACCTTGCTCTTGATACCCTCCAGAACAGTGACAACATCCTGGAGCACTGTCCATGCGACATAGTCGCCGAGCTGATTTTTCACATGATCCGCATTCGGCCCGATTACCGCGATCGATTTCATATTCTTTTTCAGAGGCAGGAGGTTGTTGTCGTTTTTCAGGAGCACAATCCCCTCGCGGGATGCCTGAAGGGCCATGTCCTGATGTTCCTTTGCATGAACAACCCGGACAGCGTCATCGGGGCTCACAAAGGGATTTTCAAAAAGGCCCGAGCGGAATTTCTGCCTGAGGATTCGCCGGACAGCGCGGTCGATCAACTCCATGGAGACTTTGCCCTCTTTGACATTCTCGATCATGGGGAGCATATAAGCGTCCTCGTAGGAAATCCCTACATCGACGCCGGCCTTTATCGCCAGCTCTCCGGCTTCTTTCTGGGATGACGCCAGACCCTCGTATATGAGGGTCGAAATACCGCCCCCCTCGCTCAGGACAAGCCCCTGAAAATCCAGCTCCTCACGGAGTATTTTTGTGAGAATCTTCTCAGAGGCATGTACGGGAAGGCCGTCAATCTCGGGATATGTCGCCATGACACCGAGTGCGCCGCACTTTTTTATGCCCGCCACCCAGGGCGGCAGAAAATTATCCCTGAATACCTTCTCCGTGAATTCGATAGCCCCCCGTTCGAGACCGCTGACAGGCTGGCTCTGACCCGGGTAGTGGCAGAGTCCCGCAACTATCTTGTCTTTCGCCGAAACATCATTACCCTGGACGCCCCTGACAATCGACTCGGCGACGCGCGAGCACAGATAGGGGTCCTCACCGAAACCTTCCTGGTTCCTGCCAAGCCGCGGATCCCTGTTGGGCTCAACCACGAGGGTGAATACCTGGTGAATGCCTATGGCGCTTCCTTCCCGGGCCACAACGGAATAAATCTCTTCGAGCAACTCCGTATTCCACGTGCTTCCAAGAGCAAGCCCCTCAGGGAAAATCGTACCGCCGGAGCACATGAGGCCGTGCGTACCCTCCTCGGTCATCAGGAGCGGTATCCTGAGACGGGTTTTCTCCGTGGCGATTTTTTGAAGCTCGTTGATGAACTCAGCCTGCTGACGGGAGCCTTCGTGCAGCATGGTATTGGGAAGCGTAAAAAAACCGCCGCCGGGCCCGATGCCATCAATGTATGTCCCTTCGGCAAATTTTTTACAACCCTCCATCTTGCCATTGATATCCTTGCCGAGTTCATCGACATAGACGCAGGGCATGTTCATCTGCCCGATTTTTTCTTCGAGAGTCATCCGTGACAGCAGGTCTTCGACCCGTTCATCGATCGATCTGGCGGCATCGAGGTAAAGCGGTTTTTCACCGGCCGTTTGCGCACAAGCGCTGAAAGGACTCAATGCAACAAGACATGCCGAGACGCAGAGGACGAGAAAGCAGTTTTTCGCGGACATAGCCACTTCCTTTTGGGTATGGGTGCCTGAAACGCTCAATACAGGAATAATCGTATGCTACAACGTTATAGCATGGGAATGATTATATACGAATTATAAGAAATTGTAAAGAGATTTTTTAAAAAGATTCCCTGTTTTTTTGATATGATACTTTTTTTGCCCGCCCAAAGAAAAGTATCCAAAGGAAAAAACGCCCGTGAAAAGCTTTTTTCCTCACTTGCTACCCGTTTTCCGGGAATGTGTGAACTCGCGGGTTTATAAAATCCCGGGGTATTATGAACTATATTTCATTTACAATCAATACGAATCCGGATTAAATGGCTATCTTCGTTTTTCCTTGCAATTTCGTCCGGTCACCTTCATTTTTAATGTTAAACCGATGGTTCGTCATGACGGCCTGTACCATTGTTACGAATCATATTCAGAAAAAACAGTTATACACATCTCCTTGATTTCAGTAAATAAAACACATATGAAACAGAAAGCCGAAAAAATCCGCCTTAAAGACATCGCCCGTGAGACGCACTACTCTCTCAGCACTGTGGCGAAAGTGCTTTCCGGTTCCGCCGAAGAGACACGGATATCGCCGGAAACGACATCGAAAATCATGAGCGCCGCCCAGCGGCTTGGATATGTCCCGAATCTCATGGCGCGGAAATTACGGTCGAAGCGATCGGGGCTGGCCGGGATTTATCTCTCGTATGCGACCGATCCCATCTGCGCCGGAATTTTAACCGCCATTCTCATGGAACTGCCGAAAAGGGGATTCTCCCCCATCCTGACAGTCGAGGAAACGGATATCAGGGAATGCCGTGATATATGGCTCAGGAACAGGATCGAGGGTCTCATACTGTGCGGCCCTCCGGATAAAGTATATCCCGGACTCTGCGTCGAACTGCATAAACACACCATACCCTGTGTGACTGCGGGAAATATATCACGGTTCCCCACAGATTTACCGGAACTCCCGGGCGTACGGATCAACAACCGGATGGGAATCGAACTCTCGGTGAATCACCTCATCGGGCTTGGCAGGAAACGTATCGCGTTCATTACCGGCCCTAATCTTCATAACGATGCAGTGGAACGTCAGACCGCATACGTCGATATAATCAAAAAATATCATCCGACCATAATCATCGACATCAGTAGCGAAAACCAGTACTGGCAGCGCGGCTACCTGTCGACGCAGCTCCTCCTCGAAAAGCACGGAAACATCGACGCCATCATCGCTTACGACGATATGGTTGCGATGGGGGCAATCAAGGCGCTTACCGAGCGGAATATCAGTATCCCCGGCGATATCGCTGTTATCGGCTTCGACAACCAGCCACTGGCAAAGTATTCGATTCCCTCGCTGACAACCATCGACCAGCCGGTCGATGAAATCGGCATCCGGGCGGTTCATATCCTCGACGACATCCTGAAAAAAAAGCATCACTCTACCCCTCATCACATCTACCTCGACCCGACGCTTATCCCGAGAACAAGCACATTGGGATGATGGAGATTCTAAGGAATAATCCGATATTTTCAGAAGAATGGAACGCGGATTTACGCGGATCAGGCGGATTTACGCGGATTTTTGTTTTAAAGGGGTGAATATGCCCGGTATTGAAATATATAGAAAAATCATTCTTGACTTTTACTATATATAAGAATATTGTTAACAGATAAAATAATTAACAGCTTTCATTACGTAGCATGTTACTTATTGTCGGATAAGTAATAAACAGTGGTTAGGTGCAAACAGGTTAATGATTATAGAAAATATAGAAGGATACAGGTATCCAGTTAAGATAGTGGTTACCGTGAAAGATGAAAGTATACTACGATGATGAAGTCGATGCTTTGTATTTGCATTTGGGAGATGAAATCCCTGAAGGGGTTATAGAAATATCCGAAGGAGTCAATATCGATACTACTTCAGACGACAAGATAGTGGGTATAGAAATTCTGAACGTCTCAAAAAAGATAGATTTGAAAACAATACTTCATTACTCGCTCGAATTTGAAAAAGATTTGATAAAATCCGTAACGGCTTGACAATACGATACACGGATACTATCCCCGTGCCGCTGATTTCAATCATATACATTAAAATCAATATATAAAATCCGCGAAAATCCGCCTGATCCGCGAAAATCCGCGTTCAATGTAATTGATAACAGACCAGGGCGAATCGACTTTTTAATATATCCGCGTTCTATTTTATACCCTCCAAATCCACCGTGTTATTATACCGGGTAATTTCGGTCAATTCTCTGTCAGGGTCGATCACCACACGGCAGCCGTTCATGGATATTCCCTTGGGAACAGCGAGGACAACACCAGCCGTTTTCGGCTTGAAATCGAGCGGCGCCTTCAATGCAGCAACCTGAGCTTTCGACAGCATCTTGCCCGATCCGTCAACCAGCGCTATGGCGGCGGACGGCGCATCGACCGAACCGAGGCTGTGAACGGTCACACTTATCTTGCCGCCCTTTATCCGTACATCATCGTTTCCGATGCCAAGATCGGGACGTGACCAGTAGGGGATCCCCTTCTGTTTGAGCTCCATTTGAACGATGAGCGTCTTACACGGCGGAAACGTGATTGTGACCTCGCCAGTCCGCTCGAACATTACGGTGCGGTTATCGGTCATGGTATCGGGCATGTCGTCGCCGTTATCGTCCGTACCGCAGGTCATCTCCCAGGTACCCGGCTCGACGTTCCAGCCGACGAGCGATGCGTTGATCGGTTCGTTCGAGAGATTGAAGGCGATTATTTTGAGTGACGAGGGCGTTGGCGACGGGACAAGAATACCCAAGTTCATTGCATCGTCCGGTCGCGCGAATTTCCAGCTCACTGCATGGCGGGGAAACTGATTACCTCGGTAGATGGGCGCCCCGCCGAGACGGTCATCAAGAATCGAGCCATAGGTTATGTACGGGCCGTCATCCCAGGGGAATCCCTCGGTACCCATGTACATCCGCTGGGCGTTGTACTGAATGGTCCGGGCATAGGCATCCTCGAAACGTTTTTTATCGGTGGTGACCCGTGCGCCGGAAGTGGCGGCACTACCAAGCCGCAGGAGATATTTTCCCTCCCCGGTCCACCGGTAGAGCACCTCGAATATCTCCGAAACCGTACCGGGTGAATAATCACGCCCCTCATCGGTGATGAAATTTATCTCGCGGGGAATGGTGACCGTTCCTCTTGCATCCTTGACCGCATGGGCGAGATACCCATCGCCGACCTCACGGATGAGCTGCATGGTAGCAGGATACCCGTTGAATTCGACGAGCACCATTCCGGGATGTAGAACAGTTATCGAATAGGGCGAGGACCAGCACCAGGGATTCTCGGTTGCCATAAACGTGGAGGAGTAGAACCGCGAGGGGAAATGACGGTGCCCGGCTTTGTTGATTGCAGTGATGTCTGGATATCTGGTCGAGGTTTCCATGATGCGCTCGATCAGTTTCGGGTTGCCGTACTCGAGGAGCATCAGCTCCGTCTGAACATTCGTCCCTTCTTCGGAGACATGGAGGGCGTCGGTCACGATGGTGTTGAGACCGTTGGTAAACATCCCGTTGGCGTAATAAGCTTCCATGAGACGGTGCAGGGAATCGGTGATCTTTTCGGTGTCCACGCCGGAAAGGGCAAGCCCGGGCATGCAGTTCGCGAAATCACCGTCATCGGAAAGCCCTCCTCCCAGTTCACCGTTCTCAATCTGACGGTTGTCGATCCACCAGTTGAGGAAATATCGCCACTGTCTGACAATCTCGGTCTGGCGGAAAGCCCAGAGCGGAACTCCGGACGGCGCTTCCGGTTGTTCGAATAAGGGCCAGCCCTGCTCGGGAGTAAACGTGCTCCAGTAGTACCGTCCGGGAATATGATCCGGGTTGACACGGAAGAGATCGGTTATATCACGGTAAAACCGTGCCAGGTATTCGAGTTTCAATCTCTGGGGGAAGGTTTCACTCAAGTTTGCAGCAAAATTATCACGCACCTGGGTGAACCGGTCTTTTTCGTGTTCGGGAATCGCTTGCTCCCGCTCTTTGAATACGAGCCTGATCTGACCGCCATCGAGCGACGACGGGCCGAAATCGGCTCCCGATCCGGCGATGGTGATGTACAGACTACAGCCGTCCGGGAGTATCCGGTCACGGGTATCGAGCCAGAGCGTGCGGGGTTCTCCGGGTTTCACGGAGAATGAAAAGTCTATCATGTTTCTGTTCGGCCACAGGGGGTCCTTGACCTGAATGTTGAGCAGGAAGTACTCGCCGTGGGTGGGTTTAACCTGCAATCCTGGAATGTCCACGGCGATGCCATCGAGACCCCATTGGAGGTTCACGAGCTCGTAATGGAATCCCGCATAGGCGCCGCTGTTTGTTCGCGGGCCCTCGTTTCTGAATTGACCCGGTACAAGAATATGAACGAGGGGAAGCGGATTTTCGACACCGGCTTTTTTCGGATTCCGCGGAGCGCCGCCCGGAAGAGCGAGCATGATCTGACGTTCGTCCGGCAGAAAACGTTTCTCGATATAGGTGAGCAGTTCCCCGAGGCTCGGATTGTCCGGATCGGCCTGTCCGGTCAGTAAATAGGTCATTTTGTGAACGCCCACCGGCTCTGAACCGGGAGTGACATTATACACCTGAAATTCGGCGAGCGGCGTTTCCCGCACATCGTTTTCATAGCGGATTTTCCCCCCGTAATACGATTTACCGAGCAGGTGGAATGTCCGCTCCTGACCTTTCGGGCGGCTCAACAGCTTCTCTTCGCGATACTTCTGACTTTCTTTATCCAGAAACACCCCTGAGGCGTTCCCATACGCGGCGCCGGTGATTTCGCAGTAGTTCCACGGCTCCTCCGGCAGTGTATATGTTATCGATTTACCTGAAGTCGAATAACAGTACCAGTCGGGCTCGATGAAGTAATCGCTCCTTCCGGGCAGGCTCGACCGGTTGTAGACATCGGGCCAGGTGGTTTCACGGATGCCGTCATTGCTCCGCCACGCCCATTTTTTCTGGTCATACGCATCATGGATTTCAACGGCGCGCACTGCAAAGTTCCGATCCGACAAGTAAGGCGGGGTGTCTCCCGGCCTGTTCCAGCCATACCGGTACCACCACTCGTCACGGTACCGGGGATCGGTCAGCGTGCGTTTCAATTGCCCCGTAATTCCGGGGGATTGCCCCTGTGCAAGATTCTTGACCTGATCTTCGCTGAGCATACGGTCATAAATCGAGATTTCATCGATATCTCCGCCACGGAGATGGCCGCAGTTCGATGTCACGGTGCCGGGAGTGGAGAACCGCCCATGGGGGGTGAACAACCCGAGCCCGGCATAGAAAACCACGGTCGTGTCTTTTTTCGCCGCAAGCGCGCCATCGACATAAAGCCGTACCCCCTGCGTTTCATCCCAGGTCAGAGCGAAATGAGTCCACTTTTCCGGCGGCGGTAGACTGGATGGCTTGTACGATACCCGTATGCGGGCCATGTTGGCATCGGTGACAAAGGCATCATAACCGCTCCCGTTATAGTCAATCCGGAGCCAGGTCATGTCGAGGCTCGACTGGTCGCAGTACGACACATAAAAAATCTTGAACGGCATTTTCCCCACCGGGTCGCGCGGGCGCCAGTAAAACGAAATCGTTCCCCGCTCGGCGTAAATGTTGCCGGGCGCGAGATACGCCATGAGCTTCTCCTCGGAATGGGGCGCGCGAAAGGCTTTCCCCCTAGCGCCGTCCGGAATGAGCACGTATTCGTTGAGATACGCCGGTTCAGGGTCGCCATGCGCATAGTCCGCGGTGAACCCATCACCGCCGCCGTCCCCCGACAGGTAGAAGAGAAGTCCGCTGTCCGATGACTCCGCAGCGCCGAAGGCCGGAAGTGCAAAAAGCAGCAAAAAGCAGGCGAAAAAACCTAGTGCATGATGGGATTTCATAAAGCCTCCGCAGGTGTAAATACCGTATTTTTTATTGTTGAATTATTCCGATTTCTGCCGTATAGAAGTGAAAAAAATATCATTACCTACACCGATCGATTCATGGAAAAAACGATTACTGAAAAAATATAATTGGTTACAGGGGTATTTCAAAGAGTTAAAGAAATAAAAGAAACCGAATACACTATGCTGGTTACCTAAATAAAATGAGCGGCTGAAGATTTTACTCATCTTTTATGAAAATGTATTTTAAAAGCAGTGACTGAAAGATGTTGTCTTTCATTCTTGCATCTCTGCATTTTTTTCAGTAAACTTATTTCATGATAAGATACGTTTAATCACCTGAGCACTAACCATACCGTCACCCCCCCCAAAGGAGAGCATATGCGTCCTATCACCATGTTATCGATACTTCTGACACTGATACTGATTTCGACGGTCGCACAGGCTCAGGACCGCGCATTCCTGTTTACCCTGACTACCCCCGAATGCAGGGAGCAGCCGATGCTCGTTCACTACGACACGGCTTATGGTCATAAAACATTCGAGCCATTCGGCGGAGACGATCTCGAACAGAATCTCGGGCTGCAGGCGAATTTCGGAAAGTCCCTTTCACTCATCGCTCATTTCGGACTGGCCATGGACAACAGAACGACCAGCACATCACAGCATGTAGAGCTGCTCGCCCATCTGATGAAAGCCGAAGACCATATCATCGACTTTTCCGCGGGCGCGGGAGTACGTCACGAATACAGCGACACCGACGTTCTCCTCAGCCGGTTCATGCTGGGCCGCCGGTTCACCTCATGGCAGTCATACAGTAATCTTCTCCTGGAAAAACCTCTGTCTTCCGATCGCGACAACATCGATCTCATGACAACGGTGGGAGTGTCATATAACATTTCCGGCGCGTTACGGCTCGGAATCGAGATGGTCGGGCAGGACATAGAGGGTTTCTGGGAAGAAAACGAGGCCGAAGGCGGTGCGGTACTTTTTGCCGGACCTACCGTGGGCATTACTCTTCCGTGGATTCCCTGTACTTTCACCATTGGGGGCGGTCCGATTTTCCGGGCTAGCAAGAGCAGCCGTACAAGCCAGGCTTACCGTGATATTCCCTTCAAACAGGGAAACGGTTTTGTCATACGGAACATGGTGACTTTCGGGATGTAATCAGAGCAGGAACAACGCGTATTCCGAGTCATACCAACCATGTGAAAAAGTCCGTTTTCGGGAGCTGATTTTCGCACGGCAACCTCTCATTACTTGATGTCCTTGTACTTCAGTTTCCATGCTGTGATTTGTGTCGTCTGAAGGGTAAAAGAGAGAGCATTACGGAACCACATAACAATAACCGGGCTGTTTTTCGGGGAGGAACACACATGACGATAATCGAGCAAAACGAGGCGGCTGCTCGACGGTGCATCGACCTGTTCAACAAGCGGACACTGGAATGGGTTGAGACATGTTACGCGCCTGACGTTGAGTGGATAGAATTACCGCTTCCGGCCACACCGGGCGGTCAACATGGCAACCGGGCATTTTTCGGCCAGGTTGCCCGGCGAATACTTTCTCTCTTTCCCGACCGTCATATGGAGATACGGAATCTTGTAGCCCAGAGCGACCGGGTTGTGCTTGAACTGGATTGGCGCGGAACCGCCGCAGCGTCAGTCGGTAACATAAGGGCCGGTATGCCGATTCGGTTCAGAGTGGCTTCATTTCTTACATTTGCCGGGGGAATGATCATCAAACAGGTGGACTATTGCGTTCTTATACCAACAAATGAAGCCTGAATCCATCGCGATACCCGGGCAGTTTCCGGGCTAATCGAGAATGCAGCTCAAACCGCTTCCCGATCTTCCGAATATCCAGAATACCCCACTGTTCTTATGGACATATCGAAGTTTTTTCGCAAAGACGCATGCCGGAATTCTTACATATGGCGCCGAAAAGGGAAACAATTTCTCATGACCGTTCAGCCCGCGGGATTTCGGTTCTGCGGTACGAAACAGGAGAGCTTTGTGTCGATCATGAGGAAATTCATTCTCAAAGCAGTTTCATTCAGTCGTGTTTTTTGTGTGTCATACGATAAAAAACAAGATATTCGAACCCGGAAACGACAAACAGAATCCCGAGCTTCATATAAATCAATGCTTTCAGAAAAAGCGGCTTCTCGCGAAAGGTGCCGGGACGAAATCGGTCGGTTGAAACGATTTCCTTCGCAAGCCAGATACCGAACACAGTTCTTGATTTCAATCCTCCCGGCGGAAGAAACCGTACTGCAAGCCAGCGCCGTCGTGAGGAATGCCAGCAATCGCACCGCAGCTCTTTGCGAAGAATGATCCTGCTCGATTCCTCCCAACGGAGCAGCTCGGAATCATGTTGACTGCGAGTATCATTCCCATCTGCAAACGATTCCACTCCATAGAAGAACGCTCTGATGAGATTGGGCATCCGGTCATGTTCGGCCCTTTGAACGAGGACGTCATGATCGATGGTGAGTTTACAATCGCGAATCAGCGAATACTCGATGATATCCGGTAACCGGGGAATGGTGACCCGTTCGATGGTATCGGTGCGCACCATGATCCAGACATGATCGGTCGGACCGGGTACGAGAATCGGCGTTTCCATGAAAAGAACGATCTCCGCATGAGACCAGAGTTCATTCAGGGACCGTTCGTCTGCCTCTCCCAGAGGGTACGGGGTAGTGTGCAATTCAACTTCACCGGGGTGAATGGGATGAGAAAGCGGTGGCAGGTGGTGTACCTGTTCGACTCCATCGGATTTTTCACAATATCCGGCCGTTTCGAGCAGGTGCAGCGATCGATCACGGTCTTTCCGATGCACGAGGATATCAATATCCGTCATGAACCGCCAGCCGCTCGGGTAAAGACCGCGAACCAGGCAGGCCCCTCCTTTGAAAAACATGCAGGGAATGCCTGCCGTACTGAAAAGTTGCGCGATCGAACGGATCTGGAGGGACAGCACGGCGTTTCGGGCGATGTTGGCAGACAGGTCACACCGATACTTTTTCACTACCTTTTCGGGTATATCCGGATGTGGGCATTCGCCAATCAGTCCGGCAAGAAAGAACGATATCCGCAGCCGTTCAGCAAGAACGGGTATCGTGTCCCATACGCGTGATGGCGGGAGGCTCCCCGGTACGCCCGTTACCGAAAGGAGATAACCGAGAATCGATTCATACGATATCATGACGAACCGTGAATCATCTGCTGAATGGTTTGTATCGCATGCCAGTGGTCATGATAACGGATTTCATGCGATTCGGTCATACGAACGAGTTCGATAAGAACATGCATGAACTCGTCAGGCCGCTGATATATGTTAAAACCCTGCGGAAGAAGTCGTTCGAGTGTTTCACGCTGTGTCAGAGGCTGCACTTCGGTACCGCCGGACCTTCTCACCGGAAAAAAGATATGACGAATGCGGGTTTCGGGCCTGTAGAACCCCAAAGATGGAATCGAAAAGAGAAGGTGTGTGATATTATCGGTCGACAGCAGGGACGGTATGCAGGATGGGATAACAGATGGATGCAACTCCAGTATACCGGGCCGTACACGAAAAGGCCGGGGAAAACCCAGCGCGAGATTTGCCTTCCGTATCACGGTTATTTCATCGCTGAGAGCGGTACATCCGCATGAGAGTGCTGTCAAAGCAAGCGTCGTTTTCCCCGCACCGTGCGGTCCGGCAATGGTGAAGCCGTCGCCTTTCGAGTCAAGAGTCGCTGCATGCAGCTGCAGGTAGTCCTGCATGCTTTCACGCGCGGCACACGTAATGATCTGCTCGATAACGCTTACCAGTGAGCCGGCTTCCGCCTCGATGAGGTTGGAGTCGGGCACGGCTATCTGATAGGTATTGCCCTTTTTCGTGATAGTCAAATGATATGCGTCGCTCCGGTCCCTCTCGTCCCGTTCCTGACGCCAGGCAGCAAATAAATTGGAGAGCGTATCGAAATAATCGTCGGCATTGCCCGTTAAGAGCAACGATTTATCGCCGATTGCGAGTGATATGCGCATTACGATTTCTACTCGTGGATGAGATTCGCCTTCATAAGAGCCTGAATGAAGTCCATAACGTACCCTCTAACATCAGTCCCGTTGTTCTCTTCGATCATTATGCTGACGATTGTTTCATGCATCCGCGAACCATCGACCAGATCAAAAATCCGTACGGCGGTCTGGTTGAGAACATGGATATGTCCCTCATGCTTGAGAACAACGCCGTCGTCCACCTCTATGCGTTCGATTCCATCGGATTTATGAAGCGTCATCGTGTGCATGACAGTGAGTTTCTCCACTTAAGATATTCCAGATAAATCCGGGGATGCAGAATCGGGTCTCCTTGTGTTTTAAAGAAGGTCCGCACCTGAAAATCCTACGAAAACCTGCTTCCCTGCATAAATGAGCTAGAGGCGATGAACGGGAAATCGATTTAAAAATCTGATTTCCCGTTGAAGGGAGAGGCAGCGAACGAATCTCCGCCAAAAATGGCGTAATTACTTGCTTGCTGCAGGTTTCTGCGGTTCAGTTGGGAAACTGTTTTCACCGGAAGCCTTTGCATGGAGATCCTGTACATCGAATGTCATCATGGTCGGGATAATGAAAACTCCGGTTTTCGTCGCCTTTTTTATGATTTCCCTGCGGTTGACTGTTTTCCGATTCCCTGATTCCATATTTTCTCCTTATACTGGTTCATTTTCCTGATTGTTTACTGTCCATGGTTCTATGTTTCAATCGTCACAGGAGTCCGGTTCCTATCGCATCAGCATTACTTTCCGGACATCCCGCTTTTCCGATGTCTCAAGAATCACAAAATAGACTCCGGAGCCCTGGCCTGCGGCATACCATGTTACGGAGTGTTTCCCGGCATTCATGATTCCCTCAGCCAATACAGCAATTTTCTGTCCTGCAATATTATAGACGGAAAGCTGTACATTACCGGGATGATCGGTGATATATTCGATAGTCGTGGCGGGATTGAACGGATTCGGACTTGCCCCGACTATTCCGAATGCCCGTGGAATACTCTCCTCCTCAACGGCCAGCGGTTCGGCACGTGTAAGGGTGAGCCGGTATACGACATCCGCATTACTTGACAGCGTAACAGGAATATGGACATCTCCGGTCAAAGCCGTCACAGTCAGGTCAGGAGCTGTCAGCGTCGCCGTGTACAAATCGGGAATGGAACTCAGGTTGCCGAGATCGAGTATGGCCTGTGCCTCGTCCATCGAAGTCGAGAGTACGACATTCCAAACGCAGGAATTTTCAAACGGGCCGCGGTAGTCGTAAGAACGCTTGTTTCTGTCCTGGTCATCCGGATCGAGCAGATACAATCGAATATAATCATCCGCAAACGGCTCCATGTCCACTGCATTCAGCATATAGCTGTAATCATCCTCAGAAAGAATCACGCCAGCCTTATTATTGGCATCTACGAAAATGCCGTTGGTAGTGGAGAGCTTCAATTCGACATCCCATGTCCGGATATCATTGAAATCAACCGGAGCGGCAATCTTTCCCGCCTGAAGAGCGTCTGTCATAGGAACGCGTACTTTTACAGAACGCCAGTCGATGTTGTACGGATACGGGTTGCCGATCATATGATAGGTTTCCCCGCCGGTGCTTTTCAATTTGAGTGAGTAATCACTGGTATTGGAAACAGGATTGCCGGAAACCGTGATCGTCCTGGTTTCGTCATAAATCTGACGGATCCAGACGCCACGCCCCGGAATGAGCTCGGGGAAACTGCCGGTGCCGGTATACCGGGTATAATCTCCACTGTCCACATTCCATTTCGAGACGCGCCATTTCTGACCGGTGGAGCCGTCATAAAGTCCATCACCGAGATCGTCGCCGAAAACCGCGTTTACATCTTTGTTAACCGGATTGAGCGGAACGGAAATCAGATAATACCAACTGTTAAGCAGCTCTTTGGACATGACGTTGCCCGGAGAGGGAATCTGCGCGGTTGGATTGTGGGGAAACACGATATCGACATCCTGATTCACAATCACCCAGAAACCGCACCATGGCGGCAGAATGGTGTTCGCTGCACCGGGAAGGCCGCTGATTTGAACATATTGGATATCCTGCCAGGGATAGCAATACAGGTTCACCCAGCCCCGTGCGGCGGCTTCAGCGATGGTGACTTCAACCTGCGCCGTCGTTGTCGCATCCACAGTCCCTCCATATACACCGATATTGATCCTTCCGCCGTTTGGAGATGGTTCATCGCCTACGGGGTCGTCGGGATCACCGGTATCGATACAGGGGGAACCGGATCGCAGATGTGCATCGGCGCACCCATCCACAAGGAGGGGATCAACCGAGAGAGAACCGGTACCGGGTATGCAGTTCGAATAATTTTCGCGGTTATTCCAGATATCGTTGTAAGTAAGCGAGAGATTCTGGACGGTTCCCCACTCACACCGGATGCCCCACGTCCAGTACGTTTTCCCGTTATTTACGACAATATTGTTACGAATGTTTACACCGTTGACCGAACCAAGACTGATTCCGGAATCCAGGTTGTTGATGACCGTATTGTTCTTTATAAGGGTGGAGTTGCTCGAGCTTGTAAGCAGAATACCCTTGCGATTAGAGCAGAGAAGGGTATTTTCTATCGTGCATCCTGCAGAAGCCGTCACGGTGACGCCGTCATACCCGCCGTTTTTAATCTCGCATCTCCGGATAACCGTACTGGGAGAATTGGTTACAGTGACGCCGCTGGTTGCACCTCCTCTGCACAGCATCCGCATGTCCAGAATATTCGTTCCTGATGCATTGCTGAGTGCTATAGCCTCTCTGCTTTGCGGCTGAAGCGTACCGTTCCGTATTACGCAGTTGTTTGAGGTGTTGATGGCTATATTCGTATAGATTATGTTCTCGCTGTCAATACTGTCCATTACCGTTCCGGGACAGGAATCGAGACTCAATCCGTAATTACCGTATACCATATCGAGGCCGGTTATCGTCACTCCGGTGCACTGGCTGAGAACCATATTCCTGTTCCAACTTCCCAGAAATGCCCGGTTGATGGTTATATCAGTGGTTCCGGTAATCTCAATGCATTTGTTGATCGTGCCATAATTCGCGGCAGTGACATCGCTGATGGATACCGAATCGGAATTCTTTATGTTGACAGCCGAACCGTTCACCTGATAAAACGCAAGAGTGGAAATGGATATGCCGGTAATCCCGTCAAGAAGCACTCCATTGCCATTGGCGTTGTTAATACGCAGATTGTTCAGAACAAGATTGTTTACCCCGGCCGCTTTTACAATATCGAGAGCCCTGATGATATCAAGATTACTGAGGTTTACTCCGTTGCCTTCGATTTTAAGGCAACATCCGTTCCAATTGAAATCACCGTTGAGAATGGCGGTTACTCCATTCGCACCGCGTAGTGTAACATTATTCTTTTTAATGGTGAGCCCCGGACAGGGGTATGTTCCCGACGACCGTATTTCGAGGGTTTCGCCATCATTAAGTGCATTTATAGCATCTGAAAGCGTCCCGTATGATATACCGCTGGTGATATTTACGACAGGGCTCTGAGCCGCGGCCATACCCAGCGTAAACATAAGAACTGTCGATAGAAAGGCGACTCGCTTCCCAAAAAACATTTTTATCTTCTGCATAAAACAACCTCGCTTGAAATGTGGACGGGATTATCTCGAATCGGTCACAATGAGGTTACAGAAAGGCACTTGTCAGAATAACTTGCGCATGCATAAAAACCAGACGGCATCGGCCCTCATATTTCAGCAATCATCGCAGTTGTCCTCTGCTCATGTATACCATCAACTCAATGAAACAATCCCATAACAATATAATTTATTCGGAGTTATTAGAAAAGTACTTTTTTCTATTATCAGATTTCCCTTATATTCGACACATACTGAGGAAAGAAGAAATGAATATCGCATAGAAATTTTTTTATACAAACCATTTGGCAACGAGAGAACCGATGTCCACCAGCATGAAATATCATGCATTTATAAATCCGTTTAGCCAGACTCTTCGAGACAAACTCAGGGCGGTTATCGCAGAAAATGGTTTCAGGAAATGCGCTCGTCAAGCAAATACTCTCATTTTTATTTGTACGATTTTCGGGGGGCAGGTCAGTCGAGGACTTTCAAAGACTATTCGGTATTAAGTTCTTTTGTCATAGTATCCCAGTCGGTCAGACCATCGGTGGCATTCACACCATAGAGGTTGTTTCTTCCTGCACACATTGCATATTTTACGGCAATTTCAGGATTTTCACCCTTCAGCATGGCTGTGAGAAATCCCGCAACCGCTGCATCTCCGGCTCCCGATGCATTTATCACTCGGTATGCATCGATCCGAAAAGCCGGCGACCTGATTTCACGGTGATTCCAGCAATTTTCAGATAATGTCATACCCGGAACATCATTGAGCGGGCTGATATCACCGGTGAAGAGGTATGCGCCAAGCTTTCCTGACTTGATCAATACTACACGAACACCGAGATCGATCATTTCTCTGCCGATATCAATGACCATCTCTTCCGGAATCGATTCAATGATGTCTCCATCGGTGAAATTTGTCGTGATCTGTGAATAGAACTCCGGTTTCATCATAAACACAATTTCTTCTACGCTCGGTGCGAAAATATCCACATAGGGAAGCACACGCGTCAGAATACATTTCCAATCGACTTTTCCTGACTCACTGTCTGGATCGGGTAAAGTCATATCGAGTGATGTTATGGCATCGAGAGTTTTTACGATGGAAAACATTTTCATCAACTCTTCGCCATTATTAATGTAAAATTCCTTCATGAGAGGAGGATAACCAAAATGGAAAATGCGGCTTTCCGCGATTGCTTTATAATTTATATCAGACGATGTAAAATGTTTGCTGCAGCCGGGTGATTCAAAAAAAACACGGTCCATTCCCGGCGGTGACAGAACGATTCCGTAAGCAGTTCCGGATTTATCGGTTGTCACTATTCCTTCTGATAATCCATTTTCTCTGAGGATTTTCAGGGCAATTTCTCCAAGCAAGTCCTTTCCGATAAGCCCCATGAGCAGGACCCGCTGGTTAAACATTTTCAGTGCCGATCCCGTGTTCGCCACAACACCCCCGAGGGAAATTGTTAAACCATTCACCTCGGTTAACGATCCGGGTATAAAAATATCGGCTCTGTTTGACTCGCCGCTCGTTTTAAAGAACTCGGGCGCCAGATCAACGCAAAGATAACCGCTGACAACGACATCGTATTTTTTTTCTTCTGTCAAGTTTTTATCCAATCATCAAGGTACGTCACATCATTTCAATACCCAGAATGCCGCATAAGTCCCTGAATAACCGGGTATTGTTCCCATAGGAAATGATATAATGCTGGCTGAGAACTTTATGTATAAAATCTTCAACCGGTGTGTTCAGGACTATCTCAAGACTCGGCAATCGGGGCGCCGGGGGCTGCCAGCCAGCCTCTTCCCATTTCTTCGGTGAAATACCCTCACCCGTCACAACGTGCATGCAGTATTTATTCCCGGTATAAGATAAGCGCGCCAATGTGACTTCACCTGTCTTGATTTTCGATACATTCAAGATCCCTTCACCGAACTCGCCAAACGATGTGGGCATGACTGACACCCTGCCATCGACAATTTCGGAAGGAACATAGTCGGGAACACCCATCAGCATGCCGTTCTTCATGAATTCATAGAATTCAAGATACGCGCCGACCTGTCCGGTCAGATATCTCGTCATAAGCTGTGTGACAGAACCCAGTGTATCGTTTTCAGGGATTGTACAGATATCCTCTTCATCATGAAGAAGCATGAAAACTCCCGCGGGGGCGAATTTCATCAATTTTTTTACCCCGTCGACATCAATCAGGGAAACCGCTTCATACCCGCGCTTTTTCACTTTTTCGCTGATAGCGAGATA
This sequence comes from bacterium, assembly GCA_021372535.1. Lineage (NCBI taxonomy): Bacteria > bacterium. Next base: position 486 of record JAJFUH010000057.1, on the reverse strand, counting down.
GAGCCTGACTGCATTTTCGACAGTACCTTTTGCCGGTTTTTTTACAAAGTCCCACCTTTCGAGTACTTTCTCCTTCAATTGCTCGACTCTTTTTTCGGTGAGCGTATCCATGATTTGCTGCATTTCGAGCATTTCAAAAAACTCGACTTCAGGACCGATAACGGAACGTAATGATATACCGTCATATAACGTCCCGTAAAGTTTCATGTCCCGATACCCCATCATGCCGATGCGGGCATGTCTGAGCAACGATACTGCGCGGGCTGCCTTTGCATAACTCACTATCTCTTCCATGGGCGGGGGACCGCCGTAGAGATTTACGATATATTTGAATGTGTATCCGAGGTCTTCCATGGGCTTTCTCAATGCCGTTGTCCCGGCCTGATCGGCAGTCGTAATAAATCGCCCCTCTTCAGTCCACCCGGTAAGACCCCAGAGAAGCATCGGTTTATGACGAAATATGTCGATAACGCCAATAACCGCATG
>JAJFUH010000056.1 GCA_021372535.1 bacterium | reverse complement strand
CCGCAAGCGAACCGAGAGCCGCTCCGGTGGTGTGAAACGCAGCCATGAGGACATCCGAGATAACCGCCGGTGACATCCGGTGAAAGTACACGAGGATATAGCTGACCATGATCAGGGCGAACAGTGACCACCGGACGAATTCGAATCGTATACGGTTGAATGATGCCATGGGTATTGAAAAACTCCCTTTCATTATGAAGGCTGATAAAATAGGGTAAAAACCTGAGTACCGCAACAGTTTCATTAAAAGCTGGCAGAAGGATAAAGACAGGCATAAGGCATAAGGCACAAGTGATGAAAAGAGAAAAAGACACAAGAATACAGAAAGACCGTCCGGTTCCCCTCTCTGAAGGTTAGAGAGGGGGCACAGAGGTGAGTTATGGGTGGTGCTGTGCGGGTCTTTTCACTTGTACCTTGTGCCTTATGTCTTATGCCTGTCTTTCAAACCATAATTCATTTGCCCTGTTTCAATAAAATTTCCATATTGTTACCATTATGGAACCCGAAATAAAATCTCCCCGCGAATACCGTCACAGTCCCCTGACCCGGTATACCCGCAATCTCCTGAAAAAAGTGAACCGCGGGATAGACGAGTTCAAGCTCATTTCCGGAGGCGACCGTGTGTGCGTCGCGGTATCGGGCGGCAAGGACAGCCTGTCGCTCCTTCATCTCCTTCTCGAACACATCAGGTTCTATCCGGCGAAGTATACGGTCGGGGCGGTGCATGTGATGTCGGATATCTCGGATCATGCGCACGAGACACGGGCATACCTCGAGAGTGTGTTTACATCCCTCGGGATACCGTACGACTTCATTGAGGTCACGGTGACTGTCGGCGAGGACGGCATGTACAAGGAGCCGAGCTGCTTCTGGTGCGCATGGCGGCGGAGAATAGCCCTCTTCAAATACTGCGCCGAGCACGGCTACAACAAGCTCGCGTTCGGTCATCACGCCGATGATGTCGCCGAGACGACCCTGCTGAACCTTTTATACCACGGCAACCTTCAGACCATGCTGCCGAAGAGGGCATTCTTCGACGGGGCATTCGATCTCATCAGGCCGCTGTTTTATGTACGCGAGCGCGATCTCGTCCGGTTTGCCGGGCTTGCGGGTTTCAGCGCCTCGACATGCACCTGCTCCCATGCTGATGACGGCAAGCGTAAGGCGATGAAAAAACTCGTGCGCGATCTCGCCAAGGAATCGCATAATCTCCATGCGAACCTCTGGAGCACGGCCAGGATATGGTGGGAAACATTCGGGGATCATCCGCTCCACCCGAACGAACGGAAGGACAGTGTGGCAGAAACGGAAATAATTCCCGGAGACTGAGATAGCCCTCCGGCGGGTAAATTGCGGAATCGTAAAGCGTCATGCCGAACTCGTTTCGGCATCTGTTTTCACAACGGATTCATACGGTGCATCACCGGAGCACTGCCATACATATACTATTTCTTATCGACACAATAAGGATAACATGATATGACAACCGCCGATTCATCGCACCATGAGCCCGGAAACCGGCAAAAAGAGCAGGGAACCGGAAGCGGCGCCCCTGACTCCCGTTTATCCGAAGCCTCGTGGACGGGAACATACCCCGTACGAACCTATGAAATCGATGCCGCGGGAAGGCTCTCGGTCGTGTCGCTCTGCAACTATCTGCAGGATGCGGCCGGGAATCATGCCCATGAGCTCGGTCTGTCGATCCACGATCTCAATACCCGCAATTATACCTGGGTGCTGTCACGGCTGGTGGTGAACATGAAGCAGTATCCCGTATGGAAAGACCGTCTCACTGTCAGAACATGGCCCTCAGGTATACACCGTCTGTTCGCCCTCCGCGATTTCAGCATCACGGACAGCGGCGGCAGCGTCATCGGTGTTGCTTCGTCCGGCTGGCTTGTCATCGACACCTTGACACGCCGTCCGGTGCGGATCGAGCCGTTCATCGAGAACCTGATTGTCATACCCGACCGTGCGGTGGTTCATTCGTTCGAAAAACTCCCGCAGCCGGCGCGGATTGATAACGAGCGTCAATTCAACGTCCGGTACGGCGATCTCGACATCAACGGTCATGTCAACAATGTGAGCTATATCGGGTGGACGATCGAGAGCGTCCCCCGCACCGTACTGGAGTCATCGGTTCTCTCGGAGCTGGAAATCGATTACCTTGCGGAAACTTACCTCGGCGACCGCGTTATTGCCCGGAGCGGCAGTCAGGATGGGGACAGAGTCTCATTCCTCCACTCGCTGTTCCGCGAGGGGGACGGTCAGGAGATCGTGCGGGCGCGGACGGTCTGGATGCCGTCGAAAAAACCTTAGAACGCGGTTGTGCGCGGATCGGACGGATTTTATTTTTATTTATATATTTTCAGGTGTTAATGTTTATTAATTGTTAATAATAGTATAAATAATATGTTATATAAATTTGTGTCTTTGTGTCTTTGTGGTTAAATATATTCATGAATATATCGGGTTAAAAAGTGTTCTTAAAAATGAAGGGTTAACGGGATTACTTTTTAATTGACAAAAAAGCGAGCAGGTATTATAATAATTTACACTATTAGATTTACAAAAAAATCAATACTAAAAACAGATTTGTGCGAATGAACGAGATTCAGAACAGCATGAACCCGGCGTATCTTTTTTCGGCGATTGTCTGGGGAGCGGTCGGCCTCGGATTTTTCATCTACGGCAAAAAGCAGAAATCGGCAATTCCCCTCATCGGCGGTATTGTGCTCATGGGAATCACCTACCTTGTGAAAGATTCGCTCAACATGGCGCTTGTCAGCCTGGCGATTATAGCGGGGATGTACGGCCTGAAGAAGATAATGTAAAGGGAGAACGGGATGACCGATTCATGGAAAAACAGGCTCTATTTCGGAGACAACCTTGAAATCATGAGGGAACATATCTCCGATGAAAGTGTCGATCTCATCTATCTCGATCCGCCATTCAACTCAAAAGCGACGTATAATATACTCTTCAAGGAGAAAAACGGCACCGATTCCTCTGCCCAGATAACCGCCTTTGATGATACCTGGCACTGGGACATCCATTCGGAAGCCGTTTACGAGGAACTGGTCACCGGCGGCCCGAAAAAACTCGCCGATCTCATTCAGGCGTTCCGTCTCTTTCTGGGCCGTAACGATATGATGGCATACCTTACCATGATGGCGATACGGCTTGTGGAAATGCATCGGGTATTGAAAGAATCGGGAAGCATTTATCTCCATTGCGACCCGACTGCAAGTCATTATCTGAAATTATTGATGGATGCAATTTTCAGAGTAGAAAATTTTAGAAATGAAATTATTTGGAAAAGAACTACAGCGCACAATGATCCAAAAAGGTTTGGAAAAGTTCACGACGTATTATTGTTTTATACAAAATCCAATAACTACGAATGGAATGAACAATATTGTGAGTATAACAAAAAGTATTTATCACGTTTTAGAAATGTTGATTCCGATGGCCGTTTATGGGCAGATGATAATCTTACTGCAAAAGGACTTACGGGAGGTGGATATACTTACGAATATAAGGGTTTTACGTCTTTATGGCGAGTCCCCCTGGATACTATGAAATCTCTTGATAATGAAGGACGGTTGCATTTTACCAAAAAAGGTGGTATTCGTTTAAAACGTTACCTGGATGAAATGCTTGGTGTTTTAATGCAGGATGTTATTACAGATATTTCTGTAATTAATTCTCAAGCAAAAGAACGACTCGGTTACCCTACACAAAAACCGGAATCTCTTTTAGAGCGCATCATCAAGGCGAGCAGCAATGAAGGCGACCTTGTTCTCGATCCGTTCTGCGGCTGCGGAACGACCATAGCGGTGGCGGAACGGTTACACCGGCGATGGATCGGCATCGACATCACCCACCTTGCAATAGCGCTTATGAAACACCGTCTCGAGGATACCTTTTCACATGAGCTGTCGCCCTATGAAATCATCGGCGACCCGAAAGACCTTGAAAGCGCGCGAACGCTCGCCATACAGAACCGTCACCAGTTCGAATGGTGGGCGCTCAGCCTTGTGGGAGCGAGACCTGCCCAGGACAAGCGCAAAGGCGCGGACAAGGGAGTTGACGGGTATAATTATTTCTTCGACGATGAAAGCAGGCAGGCGAAAAAAATTGTCGTTCAGGTAAAGAGCGGCCATGTAACCGTATCGCAGGTCAGGGACCTGATCGGTGTGGTCGAACATGAAAAAGCGGCTATCGGGGCATTCATCACCCTGCAGGAGCCGACCGCTCCCATAGAAACCGAGGCTGCCTCGGCGGGTTTTTACGAGACTGAAATCAAGGTGAGCGCCCGTATCATGAGGTATCCGCGCATCCAGATACTGACCATCGAAGAGCTGCTTGGCGGCAAGGAGCTGAGTTTCCCCGAATGGTCGGCGGATGCTACACACAAGAAAGCCGCCCGTCAGAAAAAGAAACAGGATGATGAACAGACTTCCCTGCTATAATTCGGGTGTTTATAGTATCCCCGCACTGAAACAGGCAGGTTTAAAACCATGAAATACATTATCATCGTTGAAAAGACAAAAACCGGTTATTCGGCGTATTCGCCTGACCTTGAGGGCTGTATTGCAACAGGTTCGACACAGTCCGAAGTTGAACTGCTTATGAAGGAAGCAATTGAATTTCACCTTCAGGGACTGCGTGAAGAGGGATACACAATTCCTGTCCCTCATAGCTATTCACAGTATCTGGAAATTTAAGAGCGAAATGTTAAGGAATACAAAAAAACGATGACGACGGATATACAATTAAAAATAGATGAAGATATTATTGATTCGGGTATGATATCACTCGAAACAGATGATTACAAAAACGCTGATAAAGATGATTTAGAACTTTATAAGCCAACGGCAGATGATCCGGAACTTATAATCAGTGTGCATCGTAATACTGGCAAAATTCTTTATATAGAACTCGATTGTTTCACCACAAAAATGAAAGATGTAATTATACGGCTTCGAGACTATCCCCTGCCCTGGACGTTTTCGCTGCACTCGCTGGGGATTGTGGAGAAACCGTTGGATGAGGTGCTCCTTGCAGTCTGTGAGAAGTACAAAGATGTAAAAATGGAATGGGAATGATGGTAGAATTTATGCACTATAAAAGCTTTGTGAAAAACACCCCATGTCAGGATCAAGGCTGTCAAGGGTCGGCACGAAGTGCCGATTTACATGCCCTTGACAGCATACAAACAATAAATTTCGTAACCGGGCGAGTGAAAAATATACTTTTTCACCGCCCTCTTAACACACCACGGAGTATTCCATGTCGCCATCGATAGACGGAAAAATCAGGATTCTCTCCTCGACGGAGATTATTGAAAAGACACCCGGGGATACCGGGGAACAGCCGATCGTGCTCTCCGAAAACGCGCTCACCGTGCTCCAGGCCCGCTACCTGAAAAAAAACGAGACCGGAGCGGTTGTCGAGGAACCTCACGAGATGTTCCGGAGGGTCGCAAAGGTCATAGCCGGCGCCGAGGATTTGTACGATGCCAGCTCGGTAACCGGCCGTCTCGAAACGCTCTTCTACAACATGATGGCGGCGGGTGAATTTCTCCCGAATTCCCCAACCCTCATGAACGCAGGCCGTGAGCTCGGACAGCTTTCCGCCTGTTTCGTCCTGCCCATCGAGGATTCCATGGAATCCATATTCCAGTCGGTGAAGGATGCGGCGCTCATCCACAAGAGCGGCGGCGGTACGGGATTCTCGTTCTCACGGCTCCGTCCGAAAAACGATGTCGTCCAGTCGACACGTGGTATATCGAGCGGCCCCGTCTCGTTCATGGAAGTGTTCGATGCGGCGACGGAGACCATCAAGCAGGGCGGAACACGGCGCGGCGCGAACATGGGTATACTCCGTGTCGATCACCCCGATATCCGCGAATTCGTCACCTGTAAAAGGGATCACAACCGCTTCAACAACTTCAATATCTCAGTCGCGGTGACCGATGTCTTCATGGAAGCGGTCAAAGCGGATGGAACCTACGAGCTCCTCAACCCACGCACCGGCGCTGTTGCCGGGACGGAAAAAGCGGCCGAGATATTCAGCCTCATCGTGGAAAACGCCCATGACAGCGGCGACCCGGGAATTATCTTCATCGACCGTATCAACGAGAAGAACACGCTACCACACCTCGGCCGGATCGAATCGACCAATCCCTGCGGCGAACAGCCCCTCCTTCCGTACGAATCATGCAACCTTGGGTCGGTCAATCTCTCGCTCATGGTCACCGAACATGAGGGACAGCCGGTCATCGACTGGGAACATCTCGGCAGGATTGCCCATCTCGCCGTGCGTTTCCTCGACAATGTCATCGATGTCAACAGGTACCCTATCGAGAAAATAGCCGAGGAAACCCGCCGTAACAGAAAAATCGGCCTCGGTGTCATGGGATATGCCGACATGCTCATCCGTCTCGGCATCCCGTACGATTCAAAGGAAGCGGAACGGACTGCCGAGCAGGTCATGGAATTCATCGACCGTGAATCGAAAGCCGAATCCCGTCACCTCGCGGAGATACGCGGCGCTTTCCCCTCGTTCGAGGGCAGCAGCTTCCATCGCGCCGGATTGCCCGCCCTCAGGAACGCCACGACAACCACTATTGCCCCCACGGGAACCATCAGCATTATCGCCTCGTGTTCGAGCGGCATCGAGCCATTGTTCGCGCTGGCATACAAACGGAATGTGCTCAACGGCAGGGAACTGGTCGAATTTCACCCACTTTTCCGTGACATGGCGGAAAAGGCCGGCATCATCGATGAAAAATTCATGAGCACGGTTACCGAGACGCCCTCTGTGGATGACCTTGAGGATGTTCCGCCGAAAATCAGCCGTATTTTCCGCACGGCAAACGATATCCCGGTGGACTGGCACATCCGCATTCAGGCCGCATTCCAGCGTCACACTGACAATGCAGTGTCGAAAACCATAAATTTCCCGCAGTCCGCGACAATTGAGGATGTGGCGCAGGCATACATCAAGGCGTACGATGCCGGGCTTAAAGGGATCACCATCTATCGCGACGGTTCCCGTGAGCACCAGGTTCTGACCACTGTAAAAACCACGGAAACAGAAGAAGCGCCCCCTGTAAGAAAACCCATAGCTCCCCGCCCCCGCCCCTCCCTGACGACCGGAACAACCGAGAAACTCCAGACCGGCTGCGGCAAGCTCTATGTCACCGTGAACCGTGACGAGGACGGTCTCTGCGAAGTGTTCTGCCAGATGGGACGGTCCGGCGGATGCACCGCGAGCCAGTCCGAAGCCATCAGCCGTCTTATATCGCTTGCGCTCCGGAGCGGGGTCAACCTCGACGAAATCGTATCACAGCTCAAGGGCATACGGTGCCCGTCGCCGATATGGCACAACGGCAAGCTCATCCTGTCATGCTCGGATGCCATAGCAACTGCGCTCTCACGGTATCTCGGAGGGGAGATAAACACCGATTCCATCCCTGTTTTCACCCAGGACGCGGACTATGAAAAACTGACCAATTCGATCACCTCGAAAAAGCGCACACGGGGTGAAATGGTCGGTGTCTGCCCCGACTGCGGCGGAATGCTCGAACACTCGGAAGGATGCCTGGTCTGCAGGCTGTGCGGATTCTCAAAGTGCGGATAACCGGCGAATTCTTTGGCATCGAGAATGGTGAGAATGAACCTTGCTTCTGCTTACCGTATTTTATACAGGCATGGCATTTTTCCCGTTCGAATATACCTCTTTATAACGAAAGGCCGTTCCAATGAAGAAAACCTTGTTATCTCCCGTAAGGGCTATACTGGCTGTTTCGGTCTTTGTCATGGTCTGCGCCGTTTTTATCTCCTGCGCGAAGGAACAGCCATCCATCAAAGTCGGTCTCGGCGAGACGGTCATCACACCCCGTGAAAACACACAGATGGCCGGTTTTGCCCGCAGCCAGGTCTCCACGGGGACTCATGACGATCTCCATGCCCGGAGCCTCGTCATCGAGGGAACGGACGGAACGACCGTGGTGCTCATGAGCGTCTCCCTCGTGGGACTGAACGAGGATTTCGGCAACCGGATCCGTTCCGCCATTAAGGACAGCACCGGCATTCCTGAAAGCAATATCATCATATCCTGCACCCATACACACGCAGGCCCTAATGTGGGCGGCGCAAGCGATGCCTACCGGAGCATGCTGCTCGAACAGACGGTGGCGAGCGCCGTTACTGCATGGAAGAAACGAGCCCCGGGCAGAATCGGCATCGGCTCGACCGTGGTTCAGGAGCTTGGCAGGAACCGTCGCTGGCTCCTGTACGGAGGGCTTCATCCCGATCCGGAAGTCGCGGTCATGAAGATCGAGGATACGAAGGGAAAACTGCTCGGCGTGGCGTTCAATTACGGCTGCCATCCGTCCGCGCTCGACTGGCAGAATACGCTCTTTTCAGAGGATTGGCCTTATTACGCGATCGAGGGCATCAAGAAGACAGTCGGTAAGGATGTCTGGGTCGCCTACTATCAGTCAGCAGAGGGAAACATCAATGTGGGGTATTCCTCCGAGCTGTCCGCTGTCGGAGCGGATATGCCCATCAGGAATTATGGTTACATCGAGATCAAGGGGAACCAGATGACGGACGCGGTGATAAAAGCCCTGCCTGACGTTCAGACAACGGGCAACCCGGCAATCGCGGCGGCGAGGGACTTTTTCGAATACCCGCTCCGCGAATCGTACCCGGTAACACTCGAACAGGCTGAAAAAGACGCCAAAAAAGCCATCGAGGAGCTTGCCGTAATGGAAAAAATCCCCGAGCTCCAGGGAACCCGGAAACTCGATACCTGCCGCAGGGCAGTCTTCCAGACCGGCCAGCGTCTCGGTGCCGCCCGGCGGTTCTATGGAAATCAGGACCGCCCGAAAACCCGCCGTCTCGAACAGCAGGCAGTCCGTATCGGGAACACCGTATTCGTCACCTTCCCCGGCGAGCTCTTTTCGGATATCGGTCTCGCCATTAAAAAGCAGTCTCCGCTCGACAAGACCTTCGTTATCGGCGTTACCCCCGGGCCGGGCGGCTATCTGCCGACTGCAAAAGAGTTTATCGAGGGCGACTACGAGGTGGATGGCAGCAGTTACAGCCCGAAAACCGAGCAGTTCTGCATCGATTCGTCGCTTTCGCTCATAAAAAAGATCGCCGATTGATGTTTCTCCGGTTTGCATAAAAAAATAGCTTTCGAGGAATCGTATCATGAAAAAGAATTATCGCCATAAAGAGAAATCGATATCAGCGCCCACATCGATATTGTATGGGGCTGCATTCCTGGCCGGTTTACTGCTATGTGCCGGATTTTTAGGGTGTTCGCAGCGTGCCGTCACACACGCAGGACTTAAAGTCGGTTTCGGTGAAACGGTCATCACACCCCGTGAAAACACGCTCATGTACGGTTTTGCACGGAGCCAGCGTTCCACGGGAATCCATGATGATCTTCATGCACGGTGCCTCGCCATCGAGAGTGCGGACGGTGTCCCGGTCCTGCTCATGACGCTGTCCCTCTGCGAGCTGAGCGAACAGTTCGGCAACCGGGTACGGACCGCTGTCAAAGACAGCACCGGGATACCCGAAACCAATATTGTCATATCCTGTACGCACACACATGCCGGTCCCGATGTTGAAAGCGCCGCCGAAAGCTACCGTGATCTGATAGTGGAGCGCTCATCCTCCTGTGCCGCTCAGGCCTGGAAGAAACGCGTCCCCGGAAAAATCGGAGTCGGTTCGACCGTGGTTCAGGAGCTCGGCAGAAACCGCCGCTGGCTTCTGTATGGCGGGCTTCATCCCGACCCCAGGGTCGCGGTCATTAAAATCGAGGATGCGAAGGGTAAACTGCTCGGCGTGGCGTTCAATTACGGCTGCCATCCGTCCGCCCTCGACTGGCAGAATACGCTCTTTTCCGAGGACTGGCCATACTACGCGATAGAGGGCATCAAAAAGACGGTCGGTCAGGATGTCTGGGTCGCCTACTTTCAGGGTGCCGAAGGAAACATCAACGTAGGGTATTCATCCGAGCTGTCCGCGGTCGGCGCGAATATGCCCATCCGTAACTACGGGTACATCGAGATCAAGGGAAACCAGATGACGGACGCGGTTATCAAAGCCCTCCCCGCAGTTCAGACATCGGGTAATCCGGTTATCGCAGCGGCGCGGGACTGGTTCGAGTATCCGCTCCGCGAGTCCTACCCGGTAACCCTCGAACAGGCGGAAAAAGACGCCAAAAAAGCCATCGAAGAACTTGCCGTAATGGAAAAAATCCCCGAACTTCAGGGAACCCGCAAGCTCGACACCTGCCGCAGAGCGGTATTCCAGACCGGACAGCGCCTCGATTCGGCAAGGCAGTTCTACTCATCCGGAGAGCATCCGAAAACCATACGTCTGGAACAGCAGGCGGTCCGTATCGGTGATGCGGTATTTATCACGTTTCCGGGAGAGCTTTTTTCGGACATCGGTCTCGCCGTCAAGAAACAGTCCCCGCTCGACAAGACCTTCATCATCGGCCTGA
>JAJFUH010000055.1 GCA_021372535.1 bacterium | reverse complement strand
TTAAAAAATGGGTGATGGCCGAAAAATGCATTTTTCCTGGCGGCCTTCCGGAATCAATTCTGAGTTGTATTGTAATGAATTGATTATACATAGCATAACACCCTTTGGAGCTTCTGATGTAAAAACCCCATTGAAAAGCCCCGCGGTCACAACCGGTTTTCGGAAAAAGAATGGGTGCTGTTCGAGCGAGCCGAAGGCTCGTGAGTTCACACATTCCCGAAAAACGGGCCGTGACCGTGGAAACAGGCTTTTCTCGGGGTGCCCTTTCCTTGGTTACTTCCTTTGGGCACGCAAAGGAAGTAACATATAAAAAAGTGTTCTTAAAAATGGGGGGGGGCCAGTCCGTGCTGACCCTTGACAGCAACAAAACAATACATTTTATTATCGGGCGTGTGGAAAAAGACACTTTTTCACCGCCCTCTTAAAGCGGAGGTTCTCCATGAAAAGATTTCGCGACGTAAGGTTTGCTCCGATTGTGCTCTTTATGAGCATATGGGCGATATCCTGTCAGGTTCTTTTTGCCCAGGAGACAACGAAAATTGATGACGCCCTCACTGTCATCCACCGGAGAAAAAGCGTTCGTAAATACCTCGATAAACCGGTGACGAAGGAACAGCTCACCGTTCTCATGAAAGCGGGCATGGCAGCACCGACCGCCGCAGACAAGCGGTCATGGTCGTTCGTGGCGGTAACCGATCGCGCACTCCTCGATTCGCTCTCAGAGTGTTCTCCGACCGCAAAAATGCTGAAACAGGCAGCCGCAGCCATCGTTGTATGCGGGGATACCAGACGGGCGCTCAACAGCGACGTATGGATACAGGACTGCTCCGCGGCATCCGAAAATATTCTCCTCGCTGCAGAGGCGACAGGACTTGGCGCTGTATGGATAGGCATTTATCCCGAGTATTTCAAATTCAACCATGTCCGCCGCGTTCTCGGTATACCGATGGAGGTTATTCCGCTCAACATCATCTCTATCGGCTGGCCGACCGGCGAGGAAAAGCCGAAGGATAAATTCGATCCGTCAAACATTCACTGGCAGACATGGTGACATAAAGAATCAGGACGGGTGTACCTGTAAACATGATAGACCGCAGATTCACACGAATTTGAATTTTTATGCTTCTTTTTAGATAAGAACGATTATAATTACTAAATATTGGATATATAACTCCATTATTTCTATATTGTGTTGTGATGCCATAGCACTAAAAGACCTCATTTTCAGATAAATACGGAAAGATGGTGAAAAAGGAAGAATTTCATCACCTTTTTCGGGTCGAATCCTTTACCATGACTAATTTTAGTCATTTACATTTTTCTGGTTTATTGTTTAATTGTAATCAATATTTTTCCTACACGCGGGTAGTTCAGTAAAAAGAGTACCATTACAGTTGTTCGGCATGTATGATTGCTCCTGAGATTATGCAATGACCGGGAGGCGTTTCAGACGGGATTGATAGCGATCTGTTTCATATCCTGTGTATTGTTTATTCTCAGGAGCACTAACATGCTGGTAACATTTTACTGTGATCAACATTGTTGATCGACAAAGGAGGGTATCGAGGTGAAAAGAAGATTTTTGCTGGCAATTGGGCTTTCCTTCGCACTGACGATGGCGCTGGGATGCGGTGACAGTGACGACGATAAGGACAATAATAATCCGGCGAACGGCGGGGGAGGAACAACCGCCGGCTCGTTGACAGAACGTCCGAACAGTGCGAATGTTGTCGTTACCAAGGAAAATGTACAGACCGTATCGAACGAAGTCAATACCGTTGCCTGGACTGCATTCGGTAAAGCCATGCAGACGGCCTCGTATGGAAAGCAGGCTGCGGATTACACGACAAACCTTGATGGTGAAGTCAGTGGCGCCAGTTCCGGAAAAGCCGTGGTGAAGGGTAAGATGGTGTCCAAGATGAGCGGTACGACTCCTACGGGAATCGATTATGATTTCACCTGTACACTGTACGATTACTCTGATGACGGCAAGCTGTTCCTTGGTGGTACGTTTACTTATAAAGGCGCCGCTACCTATTCGGGCTACACGCTGAATAAGTACGAAATCACCGTTACCGGAGATATAAACTTTAACGGGACATATCAGGGTTCCGAGAAATTCACCACCAAAATGGTGATGACCGGTACCGCAGAGATGACGTATGATGTGACGACCACGGTTACCTCCGGCGGCCAGACATTCACAACATCGTATAAGATGTAAAACACCGGTTCATATTTGATTCCATGTATCCGGAATAATATAAAGGCATAACAGTACAAAAGGCAGGAAAGAAAGCATTTCCTGCCTTTTTATTGCTCCGGCGATTAAACAGTGAAATATATTTCGGAAATTGAGCCCTATGAAGGTGATTCGATACAATCTGTGTAACTGCGCACCAAGCCGTCATTCCCGCGAAAGCGGGAATCCATGTTTTTTTTACTTCCGGTATCATTCTTTATTCGCCGGGCAATATCTTGCACGGAAAAATAATCGGCCTATTTCGGTGAAACCTTCGTCGTATTCCTGAAAGACAGCGTCTTTCTTCATCCGGTTTTAACCACAGCATCACGATACAGCCGCATGTATTCATCATATCGTTCTCTGTACCGTTCGGTGTTTTCCTTCTGCGGATAAACCGTCTCAGCTGGAGGCGGTACAAGTTCCGCGGCGTGCCAGTAGTCACGGTATATGCCCGTTCCGATACCAGCGACAAGCGCCGCCCCGAAACACGCCTGCTCTGTCCGCCTCGACACCTGAACCGGCTCGTCGAATATATCGGCCAGAATCTGCATCCAGAGGCCGCTTCCCGCGCCGCCGCCCGAAGCGATGATGCTCCGGGGGGCTACTCCCATGCCTTTCATGACATCGAGCGATTCCTTCAGATCGAACACGACTCCCTCCATGACCGCACGGGCGAAATGTCCGCGGCGATGGTTGAGCCTGATGCCCGAAAAAACTCCGTGAGCCGCGGGATTGAGGTCGGGAGACCGTTTCCCCGGAAGATAGGGTAGGAACATGAGCTGACCGGCCGGAGGTGTTTCCGATGCCTCGTGGTCGAGCTGCTGAAAAGAAGTTTCGGGACAGAATGTTTCACGGAACCAGCGGAGGCTCAGCCCTGCCGACAGCGTGGCGCCCATCAGGTACCACCTCGACTCGGGAAGGTGACAGAACATGTTGAGAGACAATCCCGGAGAGGCCGCCGGAGAAGCAAGCGGCGTACATATCTGCCCCCCCGTTCCGATGGTAACGAGCATGGAGCCGCTGTCGAGTAATCCGTTGCCGAGTGCGGCGCATGCCTGGTCTGCGCCTCCGGTCACCACCGGAATGCCATCGGGGATGCCGGTCTTTTCCCCGATTCCTTCGGTTGCGCCGATCTGTTCGTCCGAATTGACAACATAGGGCATGAACTCCAGGGGAATATCCAGTTTCCTGAGAATCTCCGCCGACCAGTCCCGTTTGTTCTGGTCGAAGAGAAGTGTTGCCGATGCATCGGATGGCTCGGTGTTATAGAGACCGGTCATGCGGTAGCGGATATAGTCCTTCGGCGGGAGAATGCGGCGGATTCGTTTCCATGTGGCGTTATCGTGCTTCCGCATCCAGTGGAGCGTGGCGGCGAATGTTCCGGGGAACAGACGGTTCATGACCGTGTTTTCGAGCGTGGTTTCCCCGATAATGCCGGTAAGCTCATCGAGCTCGCCCGCGCTCCGTGAATCGGGCCATATAACGGCAGGACATATCGGCTCTCCGACGCCATCGAGCATGACTCCGCCGTGCATCTGGCCATCGAAAGAAATTCCTGTCAGGTCCGATCCTTTGACGCCGGCGGATGCAATCGCCTCCGCGAGTGACTCGCACACTGCGTTCCACCAGTCTTCGGGATTCTGCTCCGAACGGTCGTGTGAAGGCGTGAGAATGGGATATCCGCGCGAAGCGATTGCTCTGCGGACTCCTTCTTCATCGTATATCCCCGCGCGGACACTCGATGTGCCGAGGTCTATGCCTGCCAGATAGCGAGCCATGATTTTTCTTCCGTTTCCCTGTGAAAAAAGATTATATGAACCACGAAGTCACGAAGATACAAAGACGTGAAAAAATATAACTTATTATTTATACTGTTATTAGTGGTTTTGAATCGTTCACATTAAAAATAAGATCCGGTTATCCGTTTTGATAAGCATAGAAAACCTTTTATTCAGAATTGATAATTTATTCCGATAGTATGTGATCCCCACTGCCTGCGGCATCCCCTCTTTTTTAGGGGGAATGGCTTTTGGGGCACTTTCGTCCCCCTTTCTTTTATAAGGGGGACACAGCGAAGCCGAGGGGGATCAATCATGTTAGCTGATTTAACTGGATAACCGAAATATATAATATAATAAATCCGCGCAAATCCGCGTTCTTTCAAAAATTGCTGATAGATCGAGCCATGTATCCCTTTTATACAAAACCCGCGGGAACAATATCCTATTCGATTACCGGCAGCACGATATGGGAGGGATACTCCTTCGTATGATAAACCGTCTGCACGGCTTTTATCCATGCGGTTCCGACAGCGAATTTTTCGCCCGTGTTGAGGTTACGGTCGAACCGCGGGAAGTTGCTGCTCGAAATTTCGACCCTGATCCGGTGGCCCTTTTTGAACACGTTGCTCGTTGCCCAGAGGTCGATATGGTATTCATATACCCTGCCCGGTTCGATGTTTGACGGTTTTTCTCCGGGATTACGGCTGCTTGCCCTGATGATGCCGTCGCAGAGACGCATCGCTCTGCCGTCCGGGTAGACATCGACGAGTTTGGCGGTGAAATCCGTATTGAGCGCCGTGCTGGCGGCATAGACAACAGCTTCGACCGGCCCGGTGACTTCCATGTCCTTTTCGAGCTCGGGTGACGAGTAGACGAGAACGTCCTGCCGTTCCTCGATTTTCTGCTGGTCTCTCGGCCCGCTCGAAAAATGGCTGTAGTATGTGGTATCGGTCGATGAGGGTACCGGGTCGGCAGGATCGTACGTGTAGGTGTCGGTCGATGCGCCGTCCTGCATCGATGCGTCGAGGAGGCCGTCGCCGGTAAGCGTATTGGCTTTACTCCTGCTGCTGAAATACCACTTCCGGTATTGAGTACGCGCAAGCGGCCATTCCTGCTCGTCGCGCCAGACATTGCTGCCCATCACGAAAATCCTCACCGGCGCCTCGTTCATGATACCGGTATCGGTTCCCTTGAGCGCGCTGTCGAACAACCGGAGCATGAGTGTCTGAAAAGGCAGTCCGCCCATTATGGCGTCTTTCCCGTAATCGAGATCGCCGACCTTGCCATCCCCGGTAAAACCATGAAGCCACGGACCGACGAGCAGTTTCTGTTTTTTCCGGACCGATGGATCGATGCCCGACCCTGTCATCTCGGTATAATTCTTCAGCGTTCCCGCCAGAAAGATGTCGTACCACCCGCCGATATTGTACACCGCGGCATGGATGTTCTTATACCCGTCCATTATGCTCGTATTTTTCCAATAAAGGTCGTGTTCGGGGTGGGCGAGCCAATCCCGCGCCGAGGATACCCTCCATCCGAGGAGTTTGTCCTGTTCCATGAGAGGAAGAGTGCCGTTCAGCTCGTTCATTTTGCCGTTTCTGTCTTCCCTGCCTGCATCGTAGGGTTCGGTCAGCCAGTAAATCCATGATGTCCATGACCTGAGACGGAACGCGCCGCCCTGGTACATCCAGTAATCGTGAAAATCCGCGGATGTGAGCGTCGCGAACATCGCTTCGAGATGAGAGCTTCCCAGGGAAGCAGGCATCCACTGAGTGAACCCGACATATGATCCGCCGAACGTACCGAGCCTGCCGTTGCACCATGGCTGTGATACGACCCACTGGTGGGTATCGATTCCGTCCACTCCCTCTGTCCGGCCTGCATCGAACAGCCCCTCGGATTCATACCTGCCGCGCACATCCTGTATAATGACCGCATAGCCCCTCTGAGCGAAAAAATGACCGTCCTGATTGTCGCTTCCGCCATTACCGTATGGTGTCCGCATGATGAGGGCAGGGAATGCTCCTTGCGCGTCGGGACGGTAGATGTTGGTCGACAGCTGCACGCCGTCCCGCATGGCGACCATGACATCGAGTTCCTCTATCACCTTGTATTCGGGCTGTGAGAGCTCAGCGGCAAAGGCTGGCAGAAATGACAATGCCATGGTAACAAGCAGCATCGCGACAGGTATACGGATACCGTATTTACGTTTCATGTTTTTCTCCCGAAAACCGGTTATTTGTATGTGTGTATTACAAGCCTTGTGATAAAGTCTGTACGTGTGGATATAAGCTGTCAAGGGTCGGCATGAAGTGCCGATTCCCGATTAATGATTCGGGAACAGGCTTACATGCCCTTGACAGCACCGAAACAATACATTTCATTATCGGGCTCGTGAAAAATATACTTTTTCACAGCCCTCTTACTATTTGATCCTATAGTAAGTTAAATGACCGTGTTATGCAACAGAATTTGTTGTTTTTCAAAGGAACAAAGGAACAGAGAGACAGAGAGTCAATCGAAAATTTCATCTGTCGGGGGTGTGCTTTGTTTTTTCAGGGCTGCCGACAAAACGGACATGCGGCGCCGGGCCGGGACGCATCGCCCGCCCGTTTTTACCGGAATAACGGCGTGACCAGATCGTATGAAACACCATGCCCCCGACAATAAAAACAAGGCCCGTATAGGTATAAAAGGGAATTGGTATGGAAAGGAATACCCTGAATGCAACGAGCGAGAGAAAGGGTATGAGGTAGAGCGAACCGGTGATGAGTGAAACATCGTTCGTGGAACGCTGTGCATCGAGCCACAGAAGGACTCCGATCGCATTTGATATGATACCGGAGAATATGACTCCCGCAAGCTCGCGAAATCCTCCCGGAATAACGAACATACCCCGTAACAGAACAATGCTCAATACTATCACCGTACTGTACAACTGCATGAAAAACATGGATGAAACGGGCTCGAACGCCGCCCGTGAGGCGAGGACGCTGAACAATCCCCACGAAAAACCCGCGGACAGCGCAAGCAGGTATCCGCTAAAATGTGTCCGGTCGATCCCGGTAAAGCTCCCGCCCGAAAGAATGATCGCCGCTCCGATGAAACCCGCGGCAATGCCGGTGATCTTGGTAAAGGTGAGCCTCTGGTTGAGGAACGGCATGGCAAAAATCACGATAAAAACCGGGTAGGTATACTGGAGAATATTGGCCTGGGGCACCGGGACGGTAATATAGGCGGTGTATTTGAGAGTCTGGTATCCGCAGAATCCGAGGACGGCGAACAGCAGGAGCTGCATATGATCCTGTAAACGATACGATCCGAGACTTTTGAGCGATCCTTTCATCGCAAGCGCAAGAATAAGACCAAGCGAGCCTGCCGCTGTGCTCCAGAGACTGAACTGCATGGGTGACAGACCGCGCAGGGTCACCGTTTCAACGGTCGCCGAAACCGACCAGATGCAGATAACCACGGAAACGTAGAGAACTGTGCGGGGACTGACGGAAGAGTTATGCTGCATGAACACTAAGCCCTGAAAATAGTTACCATCACATAGATAAAAGATAGGACAGAATATATCATGACCCAGTAAAAGGCAATGAAAAAGATAAAAAAATAAACCGGACAGGAAAAAATTGTTGGCAATCATTGGTTATTTGGCTATATTACCAAATATGCAAGATCATGCCATTCCTTTAAGGAGATTGTTATGGATGCCGAAACAAATGCCCGGTTCGAAGCCCGGGCCCGTATCATAAAAGCGATGGCTCATCCGACCCGTCTCTTTATCATCGATGTGCTTTCACATGACAGACGATGTGTCTGTGAGCTCACTGAAATGGTCGGGGCCGATATATCGACTGTGTCGAAGCATCTGTCGATTCTCAAAAATGTCGGGATCATCAGTGATGAAAAGGAAGGTACCAAAATTTTTTATTCTCTGAAAACCCGGTGTATTCTTAATTTTTTTTCCTGCGTCGAGTCGGTGCTTCTGACAAACGCCCGCGAGCAGATACGCCTCGTTGAATTAAAATGATGCCATTTTACTTACACCGATTCTATGTAAATATTTTCTCATAAAGTCGCAAAGGCATAAAGAACTGTAACATTTTGTTTCTTCATGGTATTACAATTTTCTTAATCCGGATTTATCTGAAAATGCATCTACGGTTCCCGGTTCTGAAACCCCGGTCTGGTGCCGGGAGTCTCTGGTTCGATGCGGGATATTGTTTCATGAATGCAGTTCTGAAACCCCGGTCTGGCGACGGGAGTCTCTGGAGCGCTGTCATTCCCGAATCTTTAATCGGGAATCCATATGCAGCCTGCATACATTTTTATCTTTCGTTGTGACTGTTTATAGTCATGAGGGTTATTCATGATATTGCTCCGGCGATTAAACAGTGAAATATATTTCGGAAATTGAGCCCTATGAAGGTGATTCGGTACAATCTGTGTAACTGCGCACCAAGCCGTCATTCCCGCGAAAGCGGGAATCCATGTTTTTTTTACTTCCGGTATCATTATTTATTCGCCGGAGCAATAATAATAAACCACAAAGACACAAATCTATATAACATGTTGTTTGTACTATTATGAGCAATTATAAAACGTTAAGACACAAAAGATATAATTAGAAAATATAATCCGCGAGAATCCGTCTGATCCGCGAGAATCCGCGTTCAATTGAGCTTTGGATTCGTTCATGAAACAACCGTATTGAAGAGAAATCGATGAGCATGAAACAGGAATTGAAATCTCTTGGTATACTTGCGGCCGTATTTCTCGGCTTTTATTACCTTCCCGTCGGAATTCCGCGTTTCAACAACGCTGTGCTGGAATCACTGTACCTCGCGAAATGGTACGCGCGCGAACATGTCCTTCTATGCCTGATACCCGCCTTTTTCATTGCCGGCGCAATCTCGGTGTTTGTCAGCCAGGCTTCGGTCATGAAATATCTCGGCGCACGGGCGAACAAGGTGCTTGCCTATGGTGTCGCGTCGGTGTCCGGCTCAATCCTCGCAGTATGCTCCTGTACCGTGCTCCCGCTGTTTTCAGGGATTTACAGGATGGGCGCGGGGCTCGGGCCCGCCACCGCGTTTCTCTACTCGGGCCCGGCGATCAATGTCCTTGCAATCATACTGACCGCGCGCATTCTCGGTTTCAAATTAGGAATAGCCAGAGCGGTCGGCGCTGTCGGTTTCAGCATCATTATCGGCCTGTTGATGCATGTATTCTTCCGGAAAGAGGAGACAGAAAAGGCCAGGGCGCAGTTCGCGATGCCGGATTCTGAAGATACCCGCCCCCTGTGGCAGACCGCAGTCTATTTTGCCTCCATGGTGGGCATTCTCGTATTTGCCAACTGGGGCAGGCCTGATGCGCCGGCAGGTCTCTGGCACGTCATCTATTCATTGAAATGGCCCATTACCGGTGGATTTTCCGTGCTGCTGGGGATTGTGCTGATCGCCTGGTTCGGCCTCGCCTGGTGGAAAATCCTCGGCGTCGTAGTTCCCACCGGTAGCGCCGCACTCTTTTTCCCCCACGAGCCGATGATTCCGTTTGTGATCGGGATTGCGGGGCTTTCAGTCATCACAGGCACCGACAGGGGAGAGACAAGCGACTGGTTCGCTTCCTCATGGGGATTCGCCGGACAGATACTGCCGCTCCTGTTGTTTGGTGTCCTCATCGCGGGAGCGCTTCTCGGGCGGCCGGGGTATGAAGGACTGATACCATCGCGCTGGGTCAGCGCCGCTGTCGGCGGCAATTCGCTCCTGTCGAACTTTGTCGCATCGTTTGCCGGGGCATTCATGTATTTTGCCACGCTCACCGAGGTGCCTATCCTTCAGGGGCTCATCGGAAACGGCATGGGAAACGGCCCGGCGCTGGCGCTCCTCTTGGCGGGACCAGCGCTCAGCCTGCCCAACATGCTTGTCATCCGCAGCGTGATGGGTACGAAAAAGACGGTCGTTTTTGTGACGCTCGTCATTCTGATGGCGACTTTCACGGGATTGATCTATGGCGCGGTGTTCGGATGAAATGAAACAATCATGAATAGAACCCTTTGATGTAATTATTAGTAACATGCTCGAATACCCGATATAATGCTTTTTTCCCCTCTCCTGTTTACTGGAGGGAATCGGGGGTGAAGGTAATAATTCTATGAAAAACCGTAAATTGTCCTCATCCCTGTGATCTTCAAAATCAGTATTCACACGGATTAAATATGACAAAGGAGAAATATTTTGAAAACCATTCAGATTCTCGGCACCGGCTGCCCGAAGTGTAAAAAACTTGCCGAAAACTCCGAGGCAGCCGCGAAACAGCTCGGTATCGGGTATGAAATCGAAAAAATAACGGATATCAACAGGATCATGGAATTCGGCGTCATAATGACACCGGCGCTTGTGGTGGACGGCGAGGTGAAAACTGTCGGGAAAATCCCCGCTGTCGAAGAAATCGAAAAAATGCTCGTGTAGGTTCTGTTCATTGAACGAGGATACAATTTACAGGGGGATGCTCTTCCATGGAAACTGAAAACACAAGGCATGAGAAAGGGCTGAGTTTTTTTGAAAAATATCTTACCGTATGGGTGATTCTGTGCATTCTCGCAGGGATCGTGATGGGAAAACTGGCGCCGGGTGTGTCTTCGTTTCTCGACAGTCTTGCGATTTATGTCGGCGAGGCTCCTGTTGTATCGATCCCCATAGCCGTCTGCCTCTTTTTCATGATGTATCCCATCATGGTGAAGATCGATTTCGGCGAGATCGTCAAGGCAGGGAAAAGTATCAAGCCCGTCGGCCTGACGCTTTTTATCAACTGGGCGGTTAAACCGTTCACCATGTATGCTATCTCGGTTTTCTTTCTCGGAATGGTATTCAGGAACTTCATCGGTACCGATGCCGTCGATCTTGTGAAAATGCCCCTCGGTCTGGACCTGCCGGTCGGTGCGTTGCACGGTGATGGCAGGGTTGTGATGGCGGGTGGCATGAAAGTACTCGAAATTCCCCTGTGGCGGAGTTATCTGGCAGGCTGCATTCTCCTGGGTGTCGCCCCATGTACCGCCATGGTGCTCGTGTGGGGATATCTTGCGCGCGGCAATGACGGGCACACGCTTGTGATGGTGGCGATCAATTCACTTACCATGCTTGTATTCTACGGGCCTCTCGGAGGATTTCTCCTCGGTGTCGGCCGTTTGCCGGTACCGTGGCAGGCGCTTTTTCTGTCCATCGCGATTTATGTGGCGCTTCCTCTTGCAGCAGGGTATATATCGCGGAAGTGGATTATTGCCGCCAAAGGGGAGATATGGTTCAGGGAGAGATTCCTTCACCTGCTTACTCCGATAACGATAGGAGCGCTCCTCATCACCCTCGTGCTACTCTTTTCATTCAAAGGGGAGGTGATCATCTCGAATCCTCTGACCATTCTCTGGATTGCCATACCCCTGTTTATCCAGACCAATCTCATTTTCTGGCTCGGTTACGGGCTGGCACGGGTTCTCAGACTTAGCTATCCCGATGCCGCACCTTCTGCCATGATCGGGGCGTCGAATCATTTCGAGGTGGCGATTGCCACCTCAACCATGATTTTCGGGCTCTCCTCGGGCGCTGCGCTGGCAACTGTCGTCGGTGTCCTCATTGAAGTGCCCGTCATGCTCATGCTTGTAAGGATTTGCCTCAAAACGCGGCAATGGTTTTAAACGCAGGTGAAGAAATGGAACAAATCATAGATAATACCGCAGAATACAGAATGCAATAATATAGTACTCATGGTAATGAACGGAGGGGATCCAGGCTATGAAACCAAAAATGATTGTCACAGTATTGCTGGTTGCGTTTGTTGTGGTGAGCGTGGCTGTTCTTATCGTCAAAGAAACCCGTAATGCGGCTGACACAACCGGCGCTGAGGAGGCGGCGGCGAACTCACCCGCTCAGGCATCAAATGAAACAGGATCGGGGAATCCGGTTGCCCCGGATGCAAATGTCGATGTCGTTTATTATTTCATGACCGCCCAGCGGTGTCCTTCCTGCATGAAAATCGAATCGTTCACGAGAGATGCCGTACAGGAGAACTTTGAGGATGCGCTCAAGAACCATCGTCTCATATGGCGGATGCTCGCGGTCGATACACCTGAAAACAACCATTTTGTCAAAGAATACCAGTTATATACGAAATCCGTCGTACTGGTGAAAATCCGCAAGGGTAAAGAGGTCGAATGGAAGAATCTGGAGCAGGTCTGGAATCTGCTCGGTGATGAAAAGGCTTTCAAATCATATATAACCGATGAAGTCAGGACATTTATCGAGAAGGGATGATCGATTCGATGATTACTGTTGCTCTGACAGTACTCTGGCTTGGCATCCTCACCTCGATAAGCCCGTGCCCGCTTGCGACCAATATCGCGGCTATTTCTTACCTCGGCAAGCGGACCGGCGCCATACGGAATGTGATTCTCGGCGGGATTGCATATACTTCGGGAAGGATGTTGACGTATGTGGTTATTGCTTTTGCCGTTGTCGAAACGCTCTTCTCGATTTCCGCTGTTTCGATGTTCCTTCAGACTTCCATGAACAAGATACTGGGGCCGGTTCTCATAGTGACAGGGATGTTCCTTCTTGAGCTGCTGACTCTGAATATCCCCGGATTCGCCATGACCGGAACCTTGCAGCGCCGTGTCGACAGCGGAGGGATATGGGGCGCCGGATTTCTGGGTATTCTGTTTGCCCTCTCGTTCTGTCCGGTTTCGGCGGCGCTCTTTTTCGGCAGTCTCATACCTCTTTCCCTTCAGGCCCGCACTCGTATCCAGTCCGGTATTCTCTATCCTTCCCTGTACGGTATCGGTACGGCTCTCCCCGTTATCATATGTGCCTTTTTTATTGCGTTCGGTATGAACTCGCTAGGCAGGATGTTTACCTTCCTGACCCGTTTCGAACGGTGGAGCCGTCGGATTACCGGTATTGTTTTTATTGTTGTTGGAATATATTATTCAATTCGATATATTTTCTGATGTGACAATCAGATGTAATTTCCTGTGAAATTACCCTCTCGCCATTCTCACAAAAAGCTGTAAAATGAACGATGCGAGGATTGTGGGAAACTGATCGCTTCATATTATGGTGTATTATCCGGAACTGTTTGTTGGGGGAATCATAGTATTCCCGGAAAGAGCTTCAGGTAAAGATGAAATCGAGGGATATAAAGAATTATCTGCTTGCGATGCTGGAGGGTGCTCTGATCATTTTCCTTCTGCTCATGATTTTTCAGGACAAGCTGGTTTTCCCCTTTATGACGGCTAATGACTCATCCCATGAAACAAACCAGACAGGTGAACCTGTCGATGTTCAGCATATTCTTCTGCCCGATGCAAATGTTGATGTCGTGTATTATTTCACCACGAGCAACCGCGACCTGACCTGCAGGAAAATCGAAAAATTCATGCGTGATGCATTGAACGGAAATTTCGGGCAGCATTGTTCCGACGGGCTCATTGTGTGGCGCATGATTCCGGTCGATTTACCCGCTTACCGCCACTTTATCGATGATTACCAGCTCGATGGCAGGTCGGTGGTGCTCGTGAAGATACGCGGCGGAAAGAAGATTGTCTGGAAGAAGCTCGACAGTCTTCAGATGTTCCTCGTCAATAAAACACTGTTTACCGATTATGTTACCGATGAGGTTAATTCCTTCCTGAAAGGAAGTCTGCGCGGGTATGCTCTCATGAATGATACTCCCGTTTTTGCCACTTCTTTTACTATGGAGTAAAGATGAGCGCTCGTGAAAAAATCAAAATCCTTTTCCTCTGTACCGGCAACTCCTGCCGCAGCCAGATGGCCGAAGGATGGTGCCGTCACCTCAGGAGCGACACCATCGAGGCATATTCCGCCGGTGTCGAATCTCACGGTCTCAATCCCCGGGCTGTCAGGGTCATGGCTGAAGCCGGAATCGATATATCCGGCCAGCGCTCAAAATTAGTCGACGAACTCATGAATATACCCTTCGATTATGTGGTGACACTGTGCGATCATGCCCGTGAGAGTTGCCCGTTTTTCCCCGGCAGGGTGCGTCAGGTTCACCGTAGTTTCGAGGATCCCCCGGCGCTTGCGCTTCACTCCGGAACCGAAGAGGAGGCGCTCGGCCACTATCGCCGTATCCGCGACGAGATCAGGGATTTCATCACAACGTTACCGGAATCTCTCGAAAAATAGAAAAATATGATATTGCTCGTTTCTTCCGGCGAAGGAGGGGCGCTTGAATATCAAAAAATTCGTTTTACTCGGCTTGACAGGGCTCTGTATCGCAGGCCGCCCGGCAGCAGGGGAGCAGGCGACCGTGCAGTATACCCTCGACGCAGACGCCCTCGAAGCGCGCGGCCAGTTCAAACAGCTTAAATTTTTCGGGAGCGGGCACGCCATCAGGCTCGACGACATGTATCTCATTGAGGACGATGCTCCCGCCATCGGTATGCCCGAAGGGGCGAAGGATCGTTCGTGGTTCGAGCGGCTCCACAGGGGTGTGACCATCCGTAAAGACCTCGTGCTCGATGATCCGCGGGCGTATTCCGGCTGGCTCGTGTTCAACGGCCTCGAAATGAAGGGTAACGAAACCCCGCTCCATATAGGCATCAACGGTGTGCAGTTTATCCGTCCCGCAACGAAATACGCGCATCCCTTTGCCAGACAATACTACACCCGCGACTGGGCGGGAGACCTGGATAACTGGTTTTTCGTGGAAATTCCTGTCGGCGCGCTCAGAAAAGGAGTCAACGAGATCACCATCCATGCCGATTCCGACAGTACGAGCTGGGAAATCATGGTCGCGGCGGACGGCGAATACAAGCGCGGGTCTGACACGCGTACCCATCACCCGAACCGCAGCGCTAAAAGCCGTGATGGCGGGCAGACATGGGATTTCGATCACCTGGGATGGAAAGGTGAGATCGACGGCGAATACGATATCCGTCTGAGCCTCGACCGCTCGGTTCCCGAGGGGATTTACACCTCTCCCGTCATCGACCTCGCTGAAGCGCCGGGCGCAGGGAAGATCAAAAAGCTCCTGAGAATCGGCGATTGCCGCGTGCAGTGGGATATCGATGTCCCCGAAGGCTCTTCCGCGGACATCTCGGTCCGCACTGGCGACAATCCGGTACCGTCCTCGAACGGCTGGTCAGTCTGGGAAGAGACCGGTGACTTCACACGGTCATGGCAGAACACCCGGGGCCGTTACCTCCAGTTCAGGGTGGTCATGAAAGCCGTAAATCCGCTCGTGACGCCGGCGCTCAGGGGCATGACTGTTACAACGACAACTGAGGATATCCCCATCCGGACGAACATAACGAAACGTATCGTCGAGTTCCGTAACGGCATGGTGATACGGTCCTCGGTGGAGTATACCCACGAGGATTTTGCGAAGCTCAGGGAATACCGCGAGCGTTTCCAGCTCGACAAGGTCGTTGCGGGCGCGACATCCGAGTTCGAAGCCCAGCTCAGGCTCATGAGGTGGGCGTACGAAATCCCCATCAAGGGACTCGACCGTCTCGCCTGGAACTATTACGACCTGCCCGACCTCAAAAAGGACGCGAAGGGGAACATCGTTCTCCAGAAGGAGTACACAGGACGGCGGCGTGACGCACACTGCCTCTATTGCAACCTGACGCTCATCGGGGCATGCCTCGCCATGGGGTATCCCGCGCGCTGGATCAATATCGCCACGAGGACGACATACGGCCACGAGGTCACCGAGGTCTGGTCGAACGAGTTCAACAAATGGGTGTTTCTCGACGCCACCCGCGATTACTACATCTACGACCCCGACACAGGGATACCGATGAATCTCGTCGAGATCAACGGGCGGCTGAGGGAAATCGCGCCGCGCCCGATGGAGTGGGAGTATCCCATACGGTGGGCCATGCCGGGCGATTCGCTGGCGTACAATGCCCGCATCAAATTCCGTGAGGGCGACAACAAATTCTCGATCTACGACGTGAGCCAGGGCCCGCACCTCCTGTTCTTCAAGGGACAGCTCCACATGCCGCTCCGCAACGATTTCGCGAGCCGTCAGTGGCCCGTTCCGTGGCGCATTTCGAGCAACTGGGGCGGCGACCTCTTCTACGGCTTCTACAACGACACGTTCCCCCGCAAACGCGAATATCAGCTCCACACCGACCGTCCGCAGGACTTCAACTATCCACTCAACCAGGCCGAGCTTACGGTGAGCGAGACAGAGCTGCCCGCAGTGCTCCGCATCGACGCCGACACTGTGACGCCCTGCTTCGACACGTTCCTCGTCAATGTCGACGGTGGCGGCTGGAAGGAGAATCGCTCGTCCGCTTTCGCGTGGAAGCTCCACGAGGGACTCAACCGCCTTAGAATGAAAGTCCGCAACACCGCGGGTGTGACGGGGCCCGAGAGCTTCGTATCAGTGGTCATGAACAATTAGCCCGGTTTATGCATGAAAATATTTTACCACAAAGACACAAAAATACAAATTGATATAATAGATTATTTATATTATCGTTAGTAATTATTATCGTCACATCCCAAAAATATAGATGAAAAACAAATCCGTGTATATCCGCTCGATCCGCGTAAATCCGTGTTCTATTGAATCTTTTAAATAGATCAGGTCAGGTGCGGCGTACGTAAAATGGGAACAGACCCATGCAAACCAATGATTCTCAACACTCCTGCTCCGATCATACCCATGATCATGGAAGCCACGACCACGGGCACCGTCACGATCTCAGATTACTCGGGCGCAGACGGCTTCGTATCGCGCTCGCCATCAACGCTGTGTTCCTGGTCGTCGAGATCGCCGGGGGGCTGCTCACCCACAGCCTTGCGCTCCTTGCGGACGCCGGGCACATGTTCACCGATGTTGCCGCGCTCGTTCTCGCTCTTTTCGTGGCATGGCTCGCGGAGTCGGTCCCCACACCGAAGCGGACATACGGCCTTTTGCGCGCTGAGGTGCTTGGCGCGTTCATCAACGGCGCTGCGCTCGTGGTGATAGTCGGGCTGATTTTCATCGAGGCATGGCGGCGCTTCGGGAATGTCCCGGAGATAAACGCCCCCGGAATGCTCGTCGTTGCCGTTCTCGGGCTTGCCGCGAACCTCGGAAGCGCATGGGTGCTCTACGGGAGCCGTAACGACACGATCAACATGCGTGGCGCATTCCTCCACATGCTCGCGGACACGCTCGGTTCGGTCGGCGCGATCATCGCGGGCGCGGTTATCCTTCTCACCGGCTGGACCCTCATCGACTCCATTGCGAGCCTCGTGATCGGATTCCTCATTCTCTGGAGCAGTTGGGGGCTTCTTACCCAGACGCTCAACATCCTTCTCGAAGCGACCCCGGAAAACATCGACTACAACGCGGTGCGCGGCGCACTCCTCGATATCGGCCACATTCAGGAGGTGCACGATCTCCATATCTGGACGATCGCTTCGGGGATTCCTTCGCTTTCGGCGCATCTCAAGCTCGTCCCGGAGTGCAGCGACACCAACCACTGGCAGAATTGCCTCAGGGAGACCCAGGCGATGCTCCGCGAGCGCTTCGGCATCGTGCACTCGACGCTTCAGTTTGAGCCGGAAGATTTCGAAAGGGATGGAAGGGTGATATAGGAATGGAAAGATTTTTTTCTGAAAATACATCTGCGGATTCCGGTGCTGAAGTCCCGGCCTGGTGTCGGGAGTCGTCGTAACGCCGTCATTCCCGAATCTTTAATCGGGAATCCGTGTTTTTTACTTCCGGTGTCATTCTTTATTCGCCGGAGCAATAACCCGGATTATTCGTGAAAATATTATACTATACTCGCCGCGCTGCGCTGCGTCGCAGCAGGAAGGCGCAAAAAGTCATAACGGATTATTATATATGACGAAATAATTGTTCGTGTTTTTTTCTATTGTAGGGGCAACCCCCCGTGGTTGCCCACTGTAAGGCTGACATAAAAAAATCCGCGTAAATCCGCGTTTAATAATAATTCATGAATAGATCGGGTTAAATAAATATAGATAGTATAACTATATAAACAAACTAATAATCAATGTCAAGTTGTTTTGTGCATAAGTATATATATCATGATAACATCTTTTATTTTATGATAGATAAATGATCATCAACTATCTTTTAAAGGAGCCCCCCATGAAACTAAGATTATCCCTCCCTGTTATGTTGATTCTGCTGATTGCTTTTTCTCTTCAAACCTCCGCTCAGGAAACCATCACCCTTCCCGCGCCGAAAATTCACGGACAGCTCATGAAATCCCTCGAAAACCGGGTGTCGACGAAAGGATTCAGCCCGAAGGAATTGTCGGATCGGACGCTCTCCGAAGTGCTGTGGGCCGCGTTCGGAATCAACAATCCCCGGACCGGGAGACGCACCGCTCCCTCGGCGTTCAATACGCAGGAGATCGATATATACGTGCTGACAGCCCGCGGCGCTTATCGCTACAATGCGAAGGAGCAGAGCCTGTCGCTCGTCTCGGCGAAGGACATCAGAAGCCTCGTCGCAACGCAGGACTATGCGAAACCGGCCTCCGTCCAGCTCCTCTATGTGGCTGATTATGACAGGACGCGCTCAAAAAACAACAGCGATCTGCGGGCCCAGAGCGAGAGCTTCGCCATGCTCCATACCGGCTGCATCGGGCAGAATGTCTACCTGTACTGCGCTTCGAGGGGGCTTGCCACGGTCATACGGTCGGCAGGTAATGCCAATGCCCTTCGGAGCGAGCTGAAATTGCGGGAAAACCAGCAGATTACCGTTTCGCAGGCTGTCGGTTATCCACCGGGGAAAAAGTGAAAGTATCCGTACAGTCCTGACTTCGCGGCCGGAAGTGAAATTCCATCCGTCAGCCGAAAAGTACCGGCGTGGCTCATAAATCACCAAAAACAATCAGTGAAATCATTCGATCGGCGTAATCGGCGGTTCAGACTCACTATAAAGTACGCGATAAGCGGAAGTTTTGCGGCGAACCCGTACAGTAAGTGATTACCTTTTTCGGATAAATTTTGTATTTTTATTAGGCGTGATAAATCATCATAAATTCTTTATCCGGTTATCCGGTTTGATAAGCACAGAAACCTTTTTTAAATCGGGATTGATATTTTCCCCGATATATGATCCCCCCTGCCTGCGGTATCCCTCCTTTATAAGGGCGGAGCGGCTTTGGGGACATTTTCATCCCCCTTTCTTTTATAAGGGGGATACGGCGAAGCCGAGGGGGATCAATCATGTTCGCTGACTTAACTTGATAACCGGTATATGTTGTGCTCCCGTTGGATTGCGAAGGTTTTTTATGAAAAATTGTCCCGGTATCAAGGTTCTGCTTCTTTTCTGGTTTTTATATGGTGGATATACGGCAACAATTTGGGGGAAGGAAACTGAAAACGGCGAAGATGACGGGCTTTCGTTTATCGCTCTCCCGTTTATCACATATTCGACGGATACCGGTTTCGGAGCGGGAGCCGCCGCGGTCAAGGGATATAACAAAGACCGTGTCAGGGTTTCGACTGCTAAAGTTTCTTTCCTCTATACGGTCAAAAAGCAGTTTACCGCCGGGTTCACCGTGAATCATTATTTTCCCGGAAACCGTGACATGGTGTTTTCGGAGTGTTATTATTCGAAGTATCCCACCTATTTTTATGGTTACGGCAACGATGCCTCGAACGATGATCCGGAAAAATACACCCCCGAGTATTTCAAATTTGAATTTATGTACGAGCACCGGCTGAAGCGATATTTCAGGCTCAGAGGCGGGTTCTTCCTTCACAATCAGGCGCTCGTCAAATCCGACCCGGAAGGAATCCTGACCTCGACCGGTATTCCTTGGTACGGTGGGCGGTTCGATGCCGGCCCCGAGTTTTCTCTTGTCCACGACAGCCGTGACAACATCATCGCCGCCCGTCGCGGGACCCTTTTGCAGGCTGTTTACCGGTCAGGGATGTTCAACGATGAGGGCGGGGCATTCAATTCGGTGACCCTTGAGGGACGAACGTTTTACAATCCCGTCTCCGAGCTCGTTTTCGCATTCATGGCCAGGGTGGAAGATGCCCGCGGCGATATACCTTTCTATCTCGTGCCTGTGCTCGGTGGCGAGGATCGTCTCCGCGGCTATGAGTTCGAACGGTTCAGGGACAGAAACTCGATCCTGTTCCAGCAGGACATCAGGTTTCCGGTGTGGAGAACCTTTAGCGGCGCAGTCTTTGCCGCGACCGGAAGAGTCGCCCCCGATGTCGAAACCCTGTTTACCGGCACATACCACAGCGCGGCAGGCTGCGGCGTCAGATGGTATTTCAACAAGGAAGACAACCTTATGGCGCGGTTTGACCTGGCGTGGGGCAGCGATACCTACGGCGCCTATATCGGTTTCGGTGAGGCATTTTAACCCGGCCTGTTCATAAAATTCCCATTGAACACGGATTAACACGGATCGGACGGATTTTCGGGGATTTGAATAGTATATATCATTTTTTATGTCAAGATTTAATTGTAACTAAAGATAATATTAACAATCTATTATATCTCTTTGAGCCTTTGTGTCTTTGTGGTTAAACATATTTTTATGAATAACCCCCATGACCATATATGATCACAACGAATGATAAAAATGCATTTTTATATAAAACAAATCATTACATGAATTATCTTTTTCCGTGTTCTTCGTGTCTCCGTAAAATTGGTTATGAATAATTCCGGATGAATCCGGGATATAATGCTTCGAGATAAATAAAAATGATATGCTGCAAAGTTATCGCGGATTATATTGAACTGTCGATAAAACACATTTAAAATAACGTATGAAAAAATTATGAAATCATCCGATAAAAGTTCCAGCGATCAGGGTTTCATGAAAACTCTAAGCTCCCTCCAGTTCGGCATCGTTGTCCTCGTGACGATCACGATTGTTGCGGTGATCGGCACGGTCATTCCGCAGGGGCAGCCGCCCGATTTCTACAGCGGGCATTACGGCACGATGTTATACACTGTCATCAGCATGTTCCGGTTTGACAGGACATACAGTTCGCCGCTTTTTATCGGGCTGCTCTTTCTTTTCGGCCTTAATCTCGTGCTCTGCTCGCTCGTCAAATTTCCACGGCTTCTCGCAATGACCCTGCGTCCCGATCTGACCCCGGATAGAGGAAAACTCCGGGCCATGCCGGTATTCGTCGCGCTCACTGACAGGTCTCTCGATGAGATAGGGGGCCTCTTTGCGGAAAAGGGTTTCCCGTTGAAACGGGTCGGAGAGAACAGGTTTTTCGGCTCACGGTGGAGTATGGGGTATCTCGGTGCTTCGTTTGTCCATGTGAGTCTCATCGTACTCCTTGCCGGTGGATTGACAAGCCTCATGACCGGGGTACGGGGTTCTCTCGTGCTTGAACAGGGCGATGAAGCTTCATCGGTGATACTCCGTAACGGGCAGGAGATGCCGCTCGGATTTTCAGTAACGCTCGATCGCTTCGATGTATTGTTTTACGAGGATTTTCCGGGACGGCCGAAATCGTTTACGAGCTCGGTGACCGTTACCCCGGCCAACCGTGCCGCATTCACAAAAGTCATCAGGGTGAATCATCCCCTCATGCTCAACGGGTTTACCGTATATCAGTCGAGTTATGGCGCCTCAGAGCGTAAGGAACCGGAAACGGCTGCGGATGATACCGTCCGTGTGGTGGTTTCACTGCAGGGCGCTCCCGAATCGATGCCCCCCGTGGCGACCTTCGACATGACAGCGGATGCACGGTATACTGTTCCGGGTTTCGGCGACAGTATTACGGTCAGGCTTGCCGAGCTCTACCGTGATTTCAGGAGAGGTGGTTCATCCTCCGGGGCGGCGAATCCGGCGGTGAAAATCGATGTGCTCGTTCATGATGAAACCAGGTGGAGTGTCTATGCGTTTAAAAATTTCCCGGGGCTGAACATGCCCATGAACCAGAAGGGTCTCGATTTCACCTTTACCATGAAGGATATATTCATGGCCGGAAACGGCCCGGCTGGCGATGGCGGTAATGTTCGGCAGCCGGAGTATTACACCGTGCTCGGTGTTGTGAGAGACAGCGGCGTGACGGTCATGTGGATCGGGGCGATCCTTCTGGTTACAGGCATGTTCGTGTCCTTTTATATCCGTCCGAAGCGAATATGGGTACTCGAAGACCGGGGCGAAATTCTTATCGGTGCGAGAACAAAGGGCGATCCCGGGCCGCTGCGGTCGTATATTCATACAATAGTCAAACCTTCGGCAACCAGTAAAAAAGGCGGGGCGAAATAATGAGCGGGACGATGGATGTCAATCTCTTCTATGGCGCGTTTATATGTTATTGTTTTTCGATGCTTATTTACTTTTTTACCTTTTGGAAAAAGACAGGGACCGCGGTCACGGTCGGGAGGGGTTTGCTGATCCTCGGTTTCACCGTTCAGGTGATCGGGCTCGTTATCAGGTCTGTCAATGCCCGGTTTATGCCGGTCACCAATATGTATGAATCGCTCAACTTCTTCTCCTGCGCTATTGTTCTCGCTTATCTGATCGTGGAATACCGTTATAAGAGCCGCGCATTCGGTGTTTTCATTCTTCCGGTGGTGTTTCTGCTCATGGCGTTTTCATCCCTTCCCACGACACCCAAGGAGATTGTTCCGCTCATTCCTGCCCTCCAGAGCCAGTGGCTCGTCTGGCATGTGGTTCTTTCGTTCATAGGCGAGGCAGCCTTTGCGGCGGCGTTCGGTGCAAGCATCATGTACGTCATCCGTTCCCGCGCGAAAGAAGGCTCCTTCGTCGCGCGAACTTTCCCCGACCTCGCGATGCTCGATATGGTCAGCTACCGGGCTATCGCCGTCGGGTTTCCCATATTCACCATCGGGGCTCTCATCTTCGGGGCTGTCTGGGCAAAATATGCATGGGGGGATTACTGGGGATGGGACCCCAAGGAAACATGGGCGCTCATCACATGGATCGTATACGCCCTCTATCTCCATGCCCGTATTCTGTACGGCTGGAAAGGGAAAGCGGCCGCATGGATTTCCATCATCGGGTTCATCGCCACGTTGTTCACGCTGTTCGGGGTCAATTATCTCCTTTCGGGACTCCATTCCTATGCATGAGCGCGGAACGGTATTTCCGGAGTAAATACATGGCGGCAGGCACATGGTACAAGGTACAGGGCACAAGGGATAAGGTAAAAAACAAAATATGCGAAGGTATCAGACCATATCAATGGTTTTACATAGCGAATCATTCCCTCCCGGAAACAGCCCGCGTACAAAATCCTCTGATTTGAAAACAATAAACACGTGTTGAAACAATCATGAACGAACTGATGTATTTCTAACAATTATCCGTAATTCGTGACAGGATAGTTCTTGTTTTAGTATTTACGTTTTATTATCTTATAAGCTTATTCAATTTCGCAGAAAATAGTGCGGGGAATATTGATATTCATGCATTCTAATCTTTATAATTATTGAAACCGAAGGATAGTAACCGTTCCTTTATCGTGATCTGCACATGAAAA
This sequence comes from bacterium, assembly GCA_021372535.1. Taxonomy (NCBI): domain Bacteria; species bacterium. Next base: position 9,919 of record JAJFUH010000055.1, on the reverse strand, counting down.
AACAGGATATATCATGAAAGCATTGAATCATTTGACAAGCGCCATGCCATCATCCGGTATCCGTAAAATAATGGCTCTCAGCGAAGATGTTGAGGGATGTATTCACCTCGAAGTGGGACAACCTGATTTCAGAACCCCCGAACATATCCTCGATGCGGTTGCACAGGCCGCTCATGACGGTTTTACCAAATACACGAACAGCGCGGGAATCATGGAGCTCCGTGAGGCGATTGCGCGGAAGGTCACGGAAAAAAACGGCTTCAGGATAAGCCCGCGGAATGTGGTGGTATCACCGGGCGCCGTCTGCAGCATGTTCACAACGCTTCTTGCTCTTGCCGAAGCCGGGGACGAGGTGCTTCTTCCCGATCCGGGGTGGCCCAATTATTCCATGCAGATGGCTTGTATCGGATCGGAAGCGGTCTACTATCCGCTCGACAAGGCCCGCGGTTTCCAGATAAATTTTGATGTTCTGGAAGACCTCGTGACACCGAAAACCAAGGTTCTCGTGATCAATAATCCCGGCAATCCGACCGGCGCGGTTTTTCCGCGGGAGGCTGTCGAAAAGGCCGTCGCTTTCGCGCGGAAGCATGACCTGTATCTCGTATCCGATGAAATATACGAAGATATCGTATTCGAGGGCACCCACACCTCGGCGGGTCTCTTCGATACCGAAGGCCGTGTCGTATCCGTGTTCGGTTTTTCAAAAAGCTATGCGGCCATGGGGCTCAGGGTCGGTTATGCGGTCTGCGAGGAAAAACTCGCCCAGCTTCTCACCAAACTCCAGGAACCGGTGGTTTCATGCGCGAGCGCGATTTCCCAGAAGGGCTGTGTCGCTGCGCTTAAGGGTTCGCAGGACTCGGTAAAAAAAATGGCCCGGGCTTACCGGGAGCGGCGCGATGCGGTCGTTGATATTCTCAAAAAGCATGATCTTTATCTCTATACCCCGAACGGCGCTTTCTACATTCTTGTCGACATTTCCCGGACGGGAATGAACTCGATGGATTTTGCGGTTGAACTGCTCAATGAAAAGAAAGTTGCCATCGCTCCGGGCGAAACCTTCGGCAAAACCGTTCCCGGGTTTATCCGTGTTTCGTTTGCCATCGATATCGAAAAGCTGAAAGAGGGTATGGAAATCCTGTGCAAGTCTATCAATAAAAAGAAGCTGTCGTACAGCGTTTGATTCCGGTCTGCGGTCATTGATATAAGATTAAGACGTTCATTCTGTCATGGTATAGCCCATGAAACAAGTTCAGGGTGACATGTATATAACCGCGTCGTCATGCTGAACTTGTTTCAGCATCTATCTTCAATAATCTACGATATTTACCCCTGTGATTGCGACGTGGTTTGATTGATGCACAGTTCCGATAAAACAGCAAAGAGGGCGGTGAAGATTTTTTCGCCGCCCTCTTTGTATTGGCTGATTCAGGTATTTACCCTAAAATAGTGACACCCACCTTCTCGGCGACCTTTCTGATGTACGCCTCCGCCTCGGCGAACTGGTCGCCCGGGATATGTTCCGGGAGGAGCGACCGCGGCCATTTCATACGGCTCAGACGGACGAGGTATGTCTCGTAATCGAGCACGCCGCGTCCGGGGCAGACTTCCTGAACATGCACGGTCTGCGTATGGGGAAAGATGTATGTGTCCTTGGCATGACACCCGAAAATGTCCTCCCCGAGCAGGTCGAAACACTCGTTGATGAGCTCGGTGGTATGATAGTAGTTGTAGAGGTGGATCATATTCGTGGGATCGAGATTCGTCTTCACACGTTCGCTGCCGATTTCATCCATGAGACGGCGGTGCGCTTTGGGCCCGTCGAGATTGGTGGTTACCTGCGCTTCCATTCCGAGCGCCGCTTTCATGCCTGCGGTGTCGTTCAGTATCTGTTTTATGCTCTTGATGGTGAAATCCCATGTTTCCTGTGTCCAGTTGTCGGGATGGACATTGTAGTTGTCGACGAATTCGACGCCGATGGGGCTGCGGCTGCCGGTGATGGTGCCGACCATTTGACACCCGACTTTATCCGCAGTCTCGATACACCGGGCGAGATGCTTGAGGTATTCCTGACGGATCGATTCATCGGGATGGAGCATGTTCCGGTAGCCGCCGACCTCGAAGATCACCACATCGTACTCTTTGAGAGCGCTTTTGAGTTCCTTTATCTCGGAGTCCTTGGCCGAGTACCAAGGATCGACGCTTGCTATCGCTCCGGCATGACCGCTCGCGCGAAGCTGTTTCACCGCCTCGGTGATGCTCCCCTTTTCGGGATAAGCGAGATAACCCGCAAGGCGCACCGGGGTCGAGCCGGGTGTGAGGTCCCGGACAAGATTTTTGTCGGGTCCCGGGTTCCAGAAAGCCTTTTGGGGTGTTTCCTGTTTTACTGTTTTTTCGGGTGTTTGAGCACAGCCTGATGACATGAGCAGACCCGATGATACCGCTCCCGCGGCCAGAACCTGCCGTCTTGTCAGTGGGTGGGGCATGGTGTATCAACCTCCGGGAAATAGTGTCTGTTGTTGAGTGATGTGGTCTACTGTACTTATCTTTCAAAGGTGCTGTGTTTATCCGGCTCTGTAATTTTACGGTACAACGATGTTTCTTCTGCCACGGGGAACCCGGGATTCTCTACAGGCTCCGTTCCTCGTCAGGGCGCTCCCAGGGGAAAACTATCCATTTATCCGTTGTCTCAAGGTACAGGTCGGGTTTGAAAACCGCATGCGGTTTATAAAAAAGCACAGCGGTAAAATGGGCAATCTTCCGTATTCTGAGCATATGATCGAGGACGCTGATGGTTTTCCCGTTATCGATAATATCATCGACCACGAGAAGCCTGTCTGAAGGAAGCCATTTATTCATGTTGCTGATGAATTCTTCCGTGCAGACGAGAGGCAGATCGAGATGATGTGCGCAATGTACCGCAAGGGGGAGTCCGCCCCGCGGTGGGCCGTATATCTTTGTGAATCGTTCGCCTTTGAGCTTTTCGGTAAGCTCGCCGGCCATTTCACCATAGCGTTGATAGGTGATGAATTCCTTTTGAATGATCCTGTCAGGCATGGAGCCACCTCAGTTTTTGTCTGTCTGATTTTTTATAAGTATTTTTAACAGGATTAACTGAATTTTAATGGATTTTTCCTGTTGGGTCAATCTTGTAAATCCTGTCAAAAAAATCAATGATACCGGTGCCGCTATTCCTTATCGTCGAATCTGAAGGAAAGAAAGTAAACACCTTCTTCGAGTTTGCTGTGGATATTGCATCCGCTCCGGTAAAACACATTGAGCATTCTTCGGTTGCCGGCAAGTACTTCGGCGGTGAATCCGCTGATTTTCTTTTCTTTGGCGACCTCGATGAGTTTGCTGAGCATGAACCCGCCCATTCCGGTATTCTGCCATTCGGGATGAACGGTGAAGGCAACTTCGGCCATGTTCGTTGCCCTGTCAAGGAGCCAGCGGGCTACACCGACAAACTTTTCGTCTGGCTCTTCCCCGATATAGCCTGCAATGGCGAATTTTTCTTCGTAATCAAGAATGACAAGAGCCTGCGCCTTGCTGTGGGGAAGTGTTTTCAGCGCGCACATGAAACGGTAATAGATGTCCTCTTCACGGAGATCGTAAAAGAGATCGCGGATTTTATCCTCATCGACGGGTTTGATCGCGCGGAATTTTATCTCACGGTCGTCTTTTGTGGTTAATGTCCACGATATATGTTCGGGATAAAGACTCCCATCCTCCGGCGGGAGTTCCTGATCCTGATAGAGGTAATTGAGTTTTTTCGCCTCGTCGAGAAGCCACTGCCTGAAATTGGGATGTGCTATGTTGATGAGTGCAAGGGTGCGCTCGCGAATATTTTTACCATGGAGATACGCTATTCCGTATTCGGTCACCACATAATGTACATCCCCCCGCGTGGTTACAACTCCCGCTCCCGGAGCGAGCATGGGCACGATACGTGAGACCGTCCCGTTACGCGCCGTGGATGTGATCGCAATGATGGGACGGCCGTTGCGGGCAAGCGCTGCGCCGCGCATGAAGTCTGCCTGGCCCCCGATTCCCGAAAAGAACCGGTGGCCGAGCGAATCCGCGCAGACCTGTCCGGTCAGATCGATTTCGAGAGCGGAATTTATTGCCACCATGTTGTCGTTTCGCGATATATTGCGGGGATCGGAAACATAGTCGGTGGGATGGAATTCAAATGTGGGGTTGTTGTCGATTATATCGTAGAGACGTCTGCTTCCGAGGCAGAACGCTGTGATAATCTTTCCGGGATGAAACGTCTTGTGCGTATTGGTGATCACTCCGGCTTCATAGAGTTCGATAAGGCCATCCGTGAACATCTCGGTATGAACACCAAGATTGCGCTTGTCCATGAGATGTTTCAGTACGGCGTTCGGAATGGTGCCGATGCCCGCCTGTATCGTGGAGCCGTGCGGGACGAGCCGCGAGACATAAAAACCGATACGTTCTTCCTCCTCGGTGATCTCCCCGGAATGATATTCGATTATCGGTTCGTCGTGTTCGACAATCGCATCGAGCTGCTCGACATTCACAAAGCTGTCCCCGAGAGTCCGCGGCATCTGCGTATTAACCTGGGCAATGACAAAATCGGCATGATCCACCACTGCCTTCACCGTCTCGACCGATACGCCGAGCGAGCAGTTTCCGAAAATATCGGGCGGCGTTACCTGTATGAGCGCAGCATCGATATGAAGACGGCCGTTTTTGACAAGCTTGGGAATCTCGGAAAGAAATATGGGAGTGTAATCGGCATCGCCGCGCAAGACCGCGTCGCGGACAGAACGACCGATAAAGAAGGTGTTGAGACGGAACATGTGACGGTATTTCGGATCGACATAGGATGGATTGGGTCTGAGAGAGACGAGGTGAAGTATCTCCAGATCGGCGATATACTGGGGATAGTTTTTAAGGCTTTCAACGAGAAACTGCGGTTCGGCGCATCCGGTACCGATAAACATCCGGTTGCCGGGCCTGACTTTTTTGAATGCCATATCAATCGAACATTTTCTGCTCTCATAAATCGTTTTGAGTCTCGGTATTTTCCATTCCATGACAGCGCCCCCCTGTTACTTTTCCATCAACGCCGTTGCATGAGTTAACGTTGACTCTGTTTCGGATCAAAAAAGAGTTTTACCGCGAGAGAGATTGATGAAAGCTTTGACCGGGCAGAATCGCCGCGTGATGTGAGGACGAGCGGCATATTTCCGCATAATATCACTCCTGCGGCGGTAGCACCCGACTGCGTGGTGAGCGATTTATACAGCACATTCCCGGCATCGATGTCGGGCATGATGAGTATATCGGCGTTTCCCCGTATCTGTCCCTTGTAGTGTTTTTCCATGGCGATGCCCTGATCCATGGCCACATCGAACGAGAGGGGTCCTTCGACAATACAGTCATTGCGGCCTGCAAAATGCCCGGCGATCCGTTCGGCAACAATGGAGCTCTCGATACTGAGATTGACGCTTTCGATGGCGGACACGACTGCCACCTTGGGTTTCTGGATATTGAGTGTGGAGGCGACTTTGAGTGTGTTTTCTATGATCTTGATCCTTTTTTCTTCGTCAGGATAGGTATTGACCGCAGCATCGGATATGAGAAGCAGTTTGTTTCGTACGGGGATATCCATGACAAAAACATGGGATATCAGTTCTCCCGGTTTGAGCTTGCCGCTGTCTTTGAGAAAATGAAATACACCGCGCAGAATACTCTCGGTCTTGACGCTGCCTTTCATGAGAACCTGAACCTGGTTGCTTTCGAGCATCTTGATGGCGTCATCGATGGGATTTTCGGTATCGACTATATTGTAGTTGTCATTGTCGATCATGAGATCGAAATCATAGGCGATCTGGCTGATTTCGGCAAAATCCCCAAGGAGCTGGAATTTTGCGATACGGTAGCTTCCTTCCTCGTTGGCCCGTTTGGCCGCAAGGATAGCTTCTTCGTTGTTTGCCCCCACGATGCCGATGGTGGGAGAAAAGTTCTCCTTGACTATCATGCAGGTGGCATCGATAAGATCGTCGAGGGATACGATCGGCGCGTCCTTCTTACGGTATCTGATTTTACGCTCGAATATCACCGTATCGATAAGACGGTTCTCATCCTGGCGCTTTTCTCTCAGCGCATCACGTTCCTCGATATAATCCCTGATGGTTTCCGGCTCATATACTCCCCGCAGCCACCCTGCGGCAAGTGATTCGAGTTCGATCGAACCGGGGACAAGAATGAGGGGATACCGGCCCGCGATATTCGACTGAATCCGCCGGGACAGTTCCTCCGACCGTGCAACTCCGCCGGTCAGGGCGATAAAATCGATCGGTTTGCCGTCCGCGGTCAGCTTGAGGGCGGCCGATGTTATCTCGCGGGCAAAAAAGTCGAAGATGAGATCGATCTTTTTCTGCTGGAGACGGGTGGCGCCCTTGTGACGGAATGCATCGAGGGTCCGGAAATCGTTCGTTCCCGCCAGGGATAAAAGTCCCCCGCGTGACAGGGTAATGGCCTCGAGCTCCTTTAAGGTGACCTCGTCGTTCCTGAGAGCTTCGAGAATACGCTGAAGGCTCAGCGGTCCGCTGCGGTTGGTCGAGGGCACGCCCGAAATGGAATCGATGATCGATGTAATCTTGCCGGTACGGTGAAGCGCTATCGACATGGCGTTACCGAGATGAACGGTAATCGCGTTGACATCTTTGTAGTTGATTCCGAGAATGGTTGCGAGCATCCGTCTGACCGCTTTATGGTTGAGGTAGTGCGCCCCCGAACCGTCCTGCTTGATCTTGATGAAACCGGTAAGCCGTTCAACGGTTTCGATCTCGTCCGAGCCGACCGGGTCGCTTGTCGTGATGAGCAGGGGACCCTTTGCGCCGGTCATGGCGGCCACCCGCATCGCTATTGCCGCCGACATGTTGCTCGGATGATCGATTCGCGGTTGTTCGAGATCGAGGAGCATCTCGGGGACGACACGGTATGTCCCGGTGGGTACCGGCTGAACGTATCCGCCCCGGCATGCGATACCGTCGAGAGCGGTTATATCTATCGATTGCGCTTTGAGCCATGCGATGACGGCTTCCACCCGTGTGTCGAGATCATCGGGAGCATCGAGGGGAAGATGATGTTCCGACTCGCACAGCCTTTCGATGCCCTCGAAATATGCGGTTTTTGTCGAGGCGATGGAAGATTCGACAACAAGGAGATGTTTCCTGTCCGATTCGGCGCTTTTCGCTGTCTGGGCGTTCAGGAGCCGTTTCATGATTCTCTTCGATCGCGGAATGCGGCGCTCCTGTTCCACAAGAAGGCTCAGCACATTCCCCAGGAATATGTTCACCGATGGAGTTGAAGGAACTGCGAGGAGCGATTCGACAACCGAGGAAAGATCGGTGATCAGAGAATAAATCCCCTGCTCGTCCGCATCGGCCGGTACGGACGGTGCGATTGTTTCCAGCCATGTCATGCCCGCCGATTCAAGCTGACGCTCGTATGCGCTCAGCCCGATACGGGATTTGCCTATTTCGGATATTGCTTCTATGATTTTTTTTCGCTGATCCACTTTTTTACAATCCTTGTTTACTGATTAACCTGTCGACTGAATGGGGATTTACAACATGGCTCAAATCTTCGTCGATGCTCATATTACCCGATGCGATCCGGCGAAGTATTCTGCGGACTATCTTTCCTGTCCGCGTACGGGGCAGTTCCTCGGTCACAATGTATCTGGTCGGCATGGCAAATTCCCCGATTCGCCGCTCGATGTACCCGGAAAGCTCGGATATGAGAGCATCCCGGTCGGCTTCCGCCGAGCGTTCGAGGACCAGGAAAGCGATGATATTTTCTCCTTCATCGTCCCCGACACTGACAACGGCCGATTCGGCAACGAGCGGATGTGATATGAGCACTGCTTCGATTTCCGAAGTCGCGAGCGACTGCCCGCGAACCTTGATAACATCGTCGAGACGGCCCATGAACCAGTAGAAGCCGTCCCCGTCGATACGAACACCGTCGTTGGTGTTGTAATACCCCCGGAGTCGACGGAAATAGAGCTCGAGAAACCGTTCATGCTGCCCCCATATCGTTCGTATCATGGCGGGCCAGGAGCCGGAAAACATGAGCTGGCCGCTTTCGTTGGTGCGGCTTATTTCACCGAGATGGTTGACTATCTGCGGTCTGATTCCGAAAAACGGCAGGCCGAGAGCTCCCGCGCGATTCAGCTCGCCGTGGGGATATGTGTTGATGATCGCGGCGCCGCTTTCACTTTGAACCCACATGTTGATTACATTGACTGCGCTGTCGGTGAGCACATTTCCGGCATATTTGACAAGCCGCGGGGTGAGCACGTCACCGCAAACAGCGACGAGCGGGAAAAGGCGCTCTGTGGACAGCGGTTTATCCCCGTGTTCATGTTTGAGAGATACTATTGTCCGGGGTGTTGTAAGAAGCGCCGGACATGGGTTTTCTTCGAGCATTCGGTGTAAACGGTCAACAGAGGGATTTTCGCCGTCGGCGGAAATGAATATCCGGTATCCGTTGATGAACGGTCCCCATAATCCGTAACTCTGACCGGCCGAAGAGGCAAGGTTCACGCAGCATGCCATGCTTCTTTTCCCGTGTTTATCGGTGACATCGGGGAAAATCGAAGCAAACGAGGCCGCAGCCTGAACTATGAATCCGCCGGTGGCAAATACCGAGCCGCGGGGTATGCCCGTTGCCGAGTTGGCATACAGGATCAGGAGGGGATGCTCAGAATCGACACTCACCGCAGGTATGGCGGTTGTATCGGCGCCGGCAGACCGGAAAGCTTCATACGATATAGTACCCTCGAACTCCGTTTTGCCTGCCGACACGACAGGAATCCCGTTTACCATTCCGGCAAGCGACTTTGCCCGGGAAATATATGATTCCGAGGCGGCATCGAGTGTAATTACAAGGAGTGAAGCAGCACAGTCGCCGATGATGTCCTTGACGACCTCGGGAGTGAAACGGCTCGGTATGGGAACATACGTTATTCCCAGCCGTGCGCAGGCCAGTATGAAAAAGAATGTTTCGGGAATATCGGGAAGATAGAGCGCCGCCCTGTCTCCGGACTTTAACCCGTTCGACTGGAGAGCGGCGGCAAGAGTAATAACCTCATCCGTCAGTTCCCGGTAGGTATATGTTCTTATTGTGTTTTCACAATCGATGAAGGTGAGGGCGATGTCCTTACCTCCGCCGTTTTGAATATGGATGTCGAGGGCATTCGAGCATGCATTGAGTTTTCCCTCGATAAACCATGCCACAGAACCTGTCGAGAAGTTTTCGTCCATAACACGGGTAAAAGGCTTATCCCATGTAATCAGTTTTGACTGTTTCTGCCAGAAGTCTTCACGGTGTTCGAGGCTTTGATTGTGAAGCCTGCGAAAGCTTTGCATATCCGATGAGGGGATTAGATTAAACATATCACTTCCTTCACTGTTTCCCGGAATCGGGAACGAACAGTCCTGTCTATTTCACTGTTTCCTCGTTTGACATAAGTCATTTCGCTGTAATATAACATAAAAACCTGAGATATGCATTCATAAGATAGAAAAAGATGAATAAATGCGGTCAAATTTAAAAAACATTTTGAAATTTCATGCATCTGCCCCGGTCTGTTCACAAGATTTGACAGAGTTGGTGATTTTTGTACATTTTTTTCGTGAAATAATTTTTGAATACCATCCATGAACGGGGATGTTCGCAACGAAGTATAAAAAAGTATTTTCAGATGAGCCAATTGCACAAGTCGTTCTGCAGATATTATTGCTCCGGCGATTAAACAGTGAAATATATTTCGGAAATTGAGCCCTATAAAGGTGATTCGATACAATCTGTGTAACTGCGCACCAAGCCGTCATTCCCGCGAAAGCGGGAATCCATGTTTTTTTTACTTCCGGTATCA
>JAJFUH010000054.1 GCA_021372535.1 bacterium | reverse complement strand
TGGTTACTTCCTTTGGGCACGCAAAGGAAGTAACATCTAAAAAAAGTGTTCTTAAAAAAATGGGGGGTTGCCAGGATTTCCATGTCCTTAACAGCACCGAAACAATAAATTTCATTATCGGGCGTGTGAAAAAGATACTTTTTCACCGCCTTTATAACAGACGGTCAGAACGGGAAACGTTTTATAACATGCGTGTTATGATTACAGGGGAGCATTCATGAGAGTTCGCGCCATAAAATTGTATGACAGGCAGCTCGGCAACTGGAATACCGAAATCGAGGATCATTTCGAATACGCCGACATGAAAGCCGATACGGAAATCCGCCGTAAATGGATTTCATTCGATGGTGTCCTCGCCAGCGCCGATCCCGATCGTGTCTATTGCGGAATCACCTCGTTCGATTCCGATATTTTCCGGGCATATGACCGCAGGAAAGATGAATTTATCGACCTCGGGTTCTCACGGATTGCGAATCCGTACGACGCCAAGTTTCACCGCGCGCTCGTAAAATCCCGGGACGGGAACATCTACGGCGCGATTGCCCTGCTCCACGATGTCGACAGTTACTGGGATGCTCCGGGCGGCGCAGTGGTCAGGTATAATCCCCGCACCGGCGACATTGAGAAAATCGGCATTCCCGTTCCCCATGTCTACATTCAGGGCATGGTGATCGATGAAAACCGCCGGATCGCTTACTGCCAGACATTTACTCCGGAATATCTGGCGGCGTTCAATCTCGATACCCGCGAATCACGGATTCTCGGCCTCACCGGCTCCGGTTTTGCCATGGGGCAGGGCGAATGCATCGTTCTCGATACCCATGGCCGTGTCTGGGGGGGATGGAGCGTCACACGCGCATGGCAGTCTTCCGCCGGAGTCGACCAGTACCGTCTCTACCGCTATGACCCGGATGCGGACCGCATAGAGTTTTTCCGCCATGGTCTCCCGCATCTCGATGGTTCGTACGGGTATGCGCATCTCGATGGCATGATTGCCGCGCCTGACGGTAATATCTATGCCGGTTCCGGCGAGGGCGGGCTTTTCCGCATCGATCCCGCTACCGCTGAGGTGAAGCTCCTTGGCGCGCCCTGTCCTCCGAACAGGATAGCCGCGTTCGCTGCGGGCGGTGATGGCTTCCTGTACGGTATCGGCGGGAGATTCGGCAATGCCACGCTCTTCCGGCTCGATATGGCGACAGGCGTCTATGAAGTGCTCGGAAGGCTTTTCGATCCCGAACTCGACGTATCGGCATGGCAGGTTCATGACATGTCGTTCGCTCCCGACGGGGTCATTTATGCCGGCGAGAATGACAATCCCAACCGTTCCTCGTACCTGTGGGAAATCACCTTGTGATACCTTCGGCTGCAAAAGCGTAAATACGTTCCGGTTTTACATGAACGCAGGTAACCGGCAATCCTGATTTTATCACGGTATGAAGCCCGGAGAAGAGGGAAGTATGACAATCGACGGCTATGTGACTCTCGGCTGTGAGCGCGAGACGGTGTATTCAGCCGAAGACCTCGTCCGCGACCTTGACCTTGCGGGGGTCGATATGGCGGTTGCCGCGCCTGAAGACCGCGAAATCGCAGTCTTCAACCGCCGCGGCAATGAACGGCTTGCGGAAGAGGCGCGAAAATTCCCCGATCGTATCATTCCCGCCTGCACGGTCAACCCGTGGTACGGCGCGGATGCTGTCCAAGAGCTCGGTCGTGCAACCGGTCAGGGTGCCCGTATGCTTGTCCTGCACCCGACTGTCCAGGGATTTCTCATGAATGACGAGCTTGCCTGCCCGGTTCTGGAAAAAGTCTCCGGGCTGGGCCTCACGGTCTACGTTCATACCGGCGGTCACCTCTACGGCGGCCCGTGGCAGGTTGTCGACTGCGCCCTGCGGTTTCCGGATGTTTCCTTCATCATGGGACATGCGGGCGCAACCGATTTCTGGAACGATATCCCGTACGCGGGAGCGTCAGCGCCGAACGTCTTTATCGAAGGTTCCTTTGCGCGGCCGTTTAATTTTATGAGTTTCCTCGATCGGGTTGGTATCGACAAGGGTATCATGGGATCCTCGGCGCCGAGAAACTCCCTTGTTCTCGAATGGGAGCAGCACCGTAAATACATGCCGCCCGTCACCTACGGCCCCGTATTCGGCGATAACCTCGCCCGGATTCTCGGTATAAAAGGGGGCGCTTGATGATTATTGATGTCCATACCCACTGGGGGACAGTCTGGGAGGACAAGTACGGCACCGACCCTGCCGGGTGGCTCAGGGTTTGCGACCGTCATGGTGTCGACTGCGCCGCGCTTATGGGACATCGCGGTCTTATACTGAACGGCGATGACGAGATTCGCAGATGCAACGATATCATCAGGAAAACCTGTGACCGCTCGGACGGAAGGCTCATTCCCCTCGCCACCGTGCATCCCGTTTCGGGGGATACATGCCTCCGTGAGCTTGAACGCTGCATAAAAGACCTCGACATGCGCGGGTTGAAGCTTCATCCCTGGGTCCAGGGATTCTCCACGGCGGGGCCTGTCATGGACGATCTCGCCCGAATGTGCGGTTCACTTGATGTGCCGGTGATTTTTCACGACGGCACACCTTGTTATTCCATGCCGTCCCAGATCGGCGGTCTTGCGCTCCGTTTCCCGGGCACGAAATTTGTGCTCGGACACGCGGGTCTTCTTGAATTATGGCGCAGCGCCCTCAGTTTTGCCCGGCGGTGCCCCAATCTGTATGTAACGCTCTGCGGGCCGCACCTGGCGGGTGTCCAGGCTGTCCTCGACAATGTCGATGAGGATAGAATCATGTGGGGCACCGATTTCGGTTTCGGATGGGCTGATCCCATCGAATATCGCAAAGCGCTTATCGACTGTGCCGTCATGACTGAGGGAAAACGCTGTAAAGTGATGGGTGACAACGCGGTGAAGCTTTTCAGATGGGGCAGATAAAGTTTATGTCCATTTCGGGAATGAGAGAAAATCTCTCGCCTTTATGCGAAGACTTTAGTTCGACAGTTTTTTATGAAAACCCTCCTGTCCTTCGGACATCCCACCTTGTATGTTACTGGAGGAGGAAACAGAGAGAAAAATATATTGTCGTTATTGTTGTGATGTTGTAATGTGGAAAATGGCGGTATCGTTTTACAAGTAAGTGTTAATCATGTTGGAAACGGCAGCACCGTTTTCAACATGTTAATGCTTACGTCATTTCAACATCTGCTAATCGTAGCAGCATATTCCGGTGTCACCCGCGAATGACACCGGAGGTCGGTTCAGAGATCGAATCCCCCCTGGTCAAAAGACAATCTATACTCATGGGAATTATTCATAATTCACAGGAATTGCAAAAAAAAACACATTTCAGGAAACGAATCCGCGTAAATCCGTCAAATCCGCGTAAATCCGCGTTCCATAATAGACGGACACGCGGTGATCTCTTCATTTGTTTTCAATGAAAGGTTTATATATGCCGAAACCATCATTCATGGTTAACTGGTCGATGGACTGTGAAGCCACGCAGCACTCGGTTAATGACGCCGATCTTGGATATCGCGGGGCGAGCGGGTATGCGGATATTCTGAATGACCACAGGCTCAGGGGCACGTTTTTTATTATTCCCGGAGATGCCGAATCCAATCCGGGATTTTACCGGTCGCTTCCCGGACGCGGGCATGAGGTCGGTCTCCATGTTCACCCGGGTGATGAGGGCTTTTTCGAATTTACAGGGGTGATGGGCCCTGACGAGCAGCGCGAGATGATTTCCGCCGCGAAAAACCGCTGGTCGCAGGCAATGGGATTCGAGCCGGTGTGCATCTGCATGGGTTACGCCTCGGCGAACGACTATACCTATGGCGTTCTGGAAGACCTCGGCTTCAGGTACGGACAGGTCGGGCTTCCCGGACGCAGGCTCGCGGCCACTGCTTCCGTGTGGGAAGGCGCGCCGCTCTATATCCACTATGCCAACCGGTACAACCGTCTGCTCCCCGGCGATCTCGATTTTATCGAGGTACCGCATACCACCGACCCGGAATCGTATATGTGGGGCGGAAAACATCCCCAGGACCTCCGGGTCGAGCTTGTCGATGCAAAAAACCACTGGTACACGGTGTACAAGGATGTCATGCGGCAGTTGAAGGATGACTCGCTCCCTGTCAGGGTAATCAGGGGCGCCACCCATAATACGTTCGACTATTCCGATCCCCGTGACTTCCGCCGTCAGACCCTCATCGGCCTGATCGATGGCATCCGGAGCATTCTTGATGATACCGGCTGCGGGCTAATCCCCGCGACAGTGGAAATGATTGTCGATGAATTCCGCTCGAAGGCCGCCAAAGTCGATATAAAAAGCCTGCTCGCACTCGACCGTCGCGGATACGGTGGGAAAAAGACGGTCTGACCCTGAAAAGAATTTTGGGTGGTGTGTATGATCGAGCGGTCATGCTGAGCATGTATCAGTATCAATAATTAAAATCAGAGATTTATACGCGGCCCTGTATATCATGTATACTTAATGAACTATCTCGCAGCACGTTGTGAGGCATCAAATACTTGAACTCACCCTCACGGTCCCCCTCTCTAAAGGTTAGAGAGGGGAATTAAAGGGGTGAGTTGGGAAAGGGAGGTGGAACACATACTGGTGACCCTTCAAAATCCACGGTGAGTTGTATTGTAATGAATTGATTATACATAGCATAACACCCTTTGGAGCTTCTGATGTAAAAACCCCATTGAAAAGCCCCGCGGTCTCAACCGGTTTTCGGAAAAAGAATGGGTGCTGTCCGAGCGAGCCGAAGGCTCGTGAGTTCACACATTCCCGAAAAACGGGCAGTGAGCGTGGAAAAAGGCTTTTCACGGGGTGCCCTTTCCTTGGTTACTTCCTTTGGGCACGCAAAGGAAGTAACATCTAAAAAAGTGTTCTTAAAAAAATGGGTGATGGCCGGAACATCTTCACCTGGCCCCTCCAAAATCCATACTGAGTTGTATTGTAATGAATTGATTATACATAGCATAACACCCTTTGGAGCTTCT
>JAJFUH010000053.1 GCA_021372535.1 bacterium | reverse complement strand
CGATTTCGAAGCGATCCGCCGGGTAATCCTGACCCGTAAGATCGTCGAGCAGCTGCCCGATATGTTTCACCTCGTTGCGGGCCGCAATTATTATGCTCACTGTCGGGGAATTGTTTTCTATAGTCTTTTCATGCCTGCAATGACCCGACAGGGCGAGCAAACAGGCGGCGCTGTAAATCACACAACCGCCGATGAGAACCACAGTCAAAACAACATAAAAAGCCGTCATTTAAGGCCCCTGTAAGGGGAAAGCTCCGGGGATCGTTCCGTAAACACAACTATTTTCAGGGTCTGAATCTTGTTATTGCTTCGGCGATTAAAGAAATTCCTGGGAATTGACTATCCCCGCAGCAGATCTACGGGGTATTTCGCCAATTTCCTGGCACTTCGTGCCACCGGAATTTCTGAAAACAAAAGACAAAGCTTGGTAACCCCGGACTTAAGCTCCGAGGAATTCTTTGATTAAACAATAACATCGGATGATGTCATGCCGAACTTGTTTCGGCATCTATTCCTGCTGGTGGAATCATTATTTATCCGCCGGAGCACTACCCCGGATTTATTTTGTTTCGGCATCTATTCCTGCTATTGGAATCATTATTTATCCGCCGGAGCAATACCCCGGATTTATTTTGTTTCGGCATCTATTCCTGCTGGTGGTATCATTATTTATCCGCCGGAGCAATACCCCGGATTTATCTGAAAATACATCTGCAATTTTCGGCGCTGAAGCCCCATCCTGGTGTCGAAAATCCCTGTAACGCCGTCATTCCCGAATCTTTAATCGGGAATCCATATGCAGCCTGCATACATTTTTCATCCTTCGTTGTTACTATCCATGGTCATGAGGATTACTCGTGAAACTATTTCACCATACTCGCCGTGCTGCGTCACAGCAGGAAGGCATATAATTATTATACATGACAAAATAATCCTTCATGTCTTTTTGTAGGGGCAACCCACCGTGGTTGCCCATCACAGAAAATATCCGCGTTCAATTTCAATTCATGAATAGATCTGGTTAAATAATCCTTCGTGTCTTTTTGTAGGGGCAACCCCCCGTGGTTGCCCACCATAGAAAATATCCGCATTCAGTTTCAATTCATGAATTGATATGGTTAAATCATCCTTCGTGTTTTTTTGTAGGGGCAACCCACCGTGGTTGCCCATCATAGAAAATATCCGCGTTCAATTTCAATTCATGAATAGATCGCTCAAACCCTCTTCAAACAAACCATTCCGCCGATATCGACCGGATAATCGAGCTGTAACGACTGGTTCATGCTCTTTATCCTGACATCGGTATCGATGGGCTTCAAAAAAACATCCGTTGTGCTTAAACGGTATGTTCCTTCCGCGCCCGCGAGCCGTGTTATAATGCGCTGTCCGGCTGTCCCGTTGAACAGGTACATAGTGTCCGTATGCTCCGGAACAACAGAGATTACGGATGGCCACTCTCTCAGAAAAACCGGTATGTACGTATTTCCGGATGAGGAAATCCGCGCGGCCGAATAATGAAAATCATCGCTGAGCGGTTCAAAAAGGCCATTCATGAGTTTTGCCTTATGTTCATGATAGAACTGCAGCCAGGCTCTGATCAGCGATACATGACTCTTCGGCAAATCACTGAAATTAATCGAGAGAGTGGGCACTGCATACAGGAAAATGGTGGCGAGATACCGGGCGACATTCTCATCGCTCTCTTCTGATGTCCAGAAACTCGGGTCGGAATGGGGCGCCACTCCGCGGCTCCACGAACGTATCAGGGTCAGATGCCGTCTCCCGAGATCGGGATCGGATGGCGTATCCTGCCCCCGGTAACAGTTACCGAAGGGCCTGTTCGCAACATTCGCGTAGTTGAGACGGTATTCGATGATCGCATCGGGTTTGACTTTCCTGATCGATTCGGCCATGACACGCATTGTCTCACGGACTCCGTCGCTGACAAAATCGTGCGCATGCTCATGGTCGGCCTCGCACTTCACCAGCGGCGCGGAAGCAGGGCTCGCATCGAGAAAATCGATTTTCAGACCGTCCAGTCCATAATCCCGCATGAGTTTTTCCGCAATACGGCCGGCCCGGTCACGGACAGCCGTGCACCGAGGACAAAGCAGATCGGTCGGTTTTCCTCCGGTCACCACGCGGAACGGCGCCATTTCGTCCGAATCCGGGGCATTGCCGGCATAATAGAACGGGCGATACCAGATTATGACCCTGAGACCGAGCGACTGTATATCCGCAATCGTCTTTCCGAAATCGGGAAATGCTTCGGTTTTGGGTTCCCAGCACCCGTCGGCTTTCATCCACCCGCTGTCGATGATAAACGTTTTGAATCCGAGCTCGGCGCATATCCGGGCGTTCCGTGCAATAAAGTCATCATTGATGTTACCGAGCGAAGGGTACCATGTGTTCCATACCGGCTCGAAACATGCGCGTGGAGTGGTGATCGTCGGCTTCCATTCCCTGTCATACCATTCCACGAACCGCGATACGGCTTCATGAATGGGTATATCTTCACGATCGACATAAAGGGTTTCATCGATTTCCCGCACAGAATAAGTTCTGTCCTGAGCGAACCGGTTTACTGCCAGATAAATGTATTTGCCGCCGTACGCCGTGCGGAATCCGAGGGATCCGTCGCCCGATTGATTTTTCAGGGCGATGAGGCAGCGGTTTTTCCCGTGACGGCTGTGAACACCGGAAAGCAGCGATCCGTCATGCCCGGCGGCCGGTATTTCCGCTCCCCATGGCAGTCCGATATACGCCCGCCATCCAAGCCCGTCAAGCTGCTGCGTGTACCATATCCGCTGAACATCTTTCAAGGGAACCGCCATTTCAATCGAGAACCGTTTGACCGCCATGGTTCCATTGGGATTTAAACGAATACGGGCGCAAGCCTTATGTGCAGAAATCGTATCGACCGACACATCGAACGATATCCCTTCTGCAATGCTGCCCTCTACTTCGAGTTTTATCGTTCCATCGAGCCCGAGAATACTGAACGAGCCTGACAGCGTCTTCGTCCCGGCAAAACTCTTCCCGACACCGGCCGACACTCCGGCTAATGCCGCGCCCGTTGAAATTCCGGCTTTCATGAATGTTCTTCTGCTCGTACCGTTCACTTTCCCGCCCTCGTTTTCCTTTATGCCGTACAGGCACTGAAAATAAAGAATGTATCCTGCGGAAATAGACTCTTGACGCTTTTACTCTGGTGCAACAGTGTCCGGTTAAGTATCATATCAAACGCATAATATATTGAAAACACTATGGTTTTACATAAATCTCCACAACTTTCGATACGATATCTCTCATTCTTTACAACAGCCCCCTTCGACGCTTACGTGTCTGTTTCCCCCGGAGGGGGCGACATAGTGTGGTGCTTGCGGTTATATCCTGCCCCCTTGAGGGAGAAGGATGTCACGAAGTGACAGAAAGGGGGCTTCTTTGTAAAATTAACCGTCAGTTCTGACTCTTGTGATCAAACAGTAACATCGGATTGTGTCATGCCGAACTTGCTTCGGCATCTGTTTCAGAGAGTAATATATCTATCCGCCGGAGCAATAGTATGCCCTCGATTTGTGACCGGGCACATATACATCATAAAACGGCTTTTCAACCGGAAGCATCGGCATGAATAAATATAAACCATGGAACGTATCATAGCAAGGAACGGGGATGTGCTTTTTCTCTTGGCACGAAAAAGAACTTGCCAATTTCATGATATAATTTTATCTATTGTATCAGGTAACACGTGAAAAATGATTTAACCCGGATTTATCTGAAAATGCATTTGCGGTTTCCGGTGCTGAAGCTCCGGTCTGGTATCGGGGGTCCCTGTAACGCCGTCATTCCCGAATCTTTAATCGGGAATCCATATGCAGCCTGCATGCATTTTTATCCTTCGTTGTGACTATCTGTAGTCATGGAGGTTATTCGTGAAAATATTTCACCATACTCGCCGCGCTGCGCTGCGTCGCCGCAGGAAAGCACAAAAAGTCATAACGGATTATTGAAATAATTGTTCGTGTTTTATTATTGCAGGGGCACCCCCCGTGGTTGCCATCCGTAGAAAAAATCCGCGTTCAATTATATTTCATGAATAGATCGGGTTAAATAATTGTTCGTGTTTTTATTTTTGTAGGAGCAATCCACCGTGGTTATTGTAGGGGCAACCCACCGTGGTTGCCCACTGTAAGGCTTTTTGAAAATTAACACCTGTATCGATACATTGTGAGAAAAATTACATACCATGATACATAATATTTCCTTTTCCCGTCTGGTAAAACATACCATTTTCATAGCGTTTTATCTCTTTTTATTTACGTCGGACACCCACGCCCGCGACACGATCGGTATGCACCTCGACAGCATGTTCCTGAGCAGGTTTGTCTGGCGTGGCGAGATGTGGACCGACGATCCCGTGTCCTGGTATACGGCGACATTCAGGTACAAGGGTTTCAGATCGTACAATTTCTTCAATGTCGATCTTACCGACATCAACAACGACCTGTACGAATGCAACGAATACGATTTCATTCTGGATTATACATTTTCATTCAGACACTTCAGCCTCGCGCCCGGTGTGCTCCACTTTTCCTCGCCCACCGATTACTTCGAGCCGACGACGAAAATCATTCTTCAGGTCAAAACCGACCTTCCGCTCCATCCCGGGCTGAGAATCCGTGTCGATCCCGAAAAATCGAGAGGATCGTACTTTATTCTCGATGTCTATCAGCGTGTGTCACCCCGTATATTCAAACAGGACATCGACTTTTACGGCTCTCTCGGAGCGAGCCAGCCACGGTATTACCGGAGATACCTCGGTACAAAAACGACCCTGACCGATCTTCTGCTCGGTATGAGTGTCCCGTTCCGGCTCGGCGGGGATTTCGTGCTCGAACCGGTGGTGGAATTTACCTCGCTCCTCGACAGCTCGGTTCGGAAAGCCCAGGAGGAAAAGCACTACAAGAAGGATGCTTTCATGTTCGGCATCCGTCTGTCTAGGAATTTTGAGTTTTGAGCAAAACGCGCTGGCAACCCGATCCATTCACTTAACTTCTAATAGAACGCGGATTTTCGCGGATTAGGCGGATTTGTTTTTCGTACCTGATCGATGTAACATCGTAGGGGTAATTCATGAATTACCACTGCTTTGTGTCTTCGTTGTAAAATATTTTTATGAATAACTCCCATGACATAGATTGTCACAACAAAGGATGAAAGTGTAAAGAGTATTTCTCCGTGTCCTCCGTGTCTCCGTGGTGAAGTTATCAATGAGTATTTTCAGATAAATCTGGGCTGCATCCTGGAAGCAGAATAAAATCCTGGCCATCCCCCAAAATCCATGATGAATTTTACTGTAATGAATTTATTACAAATAGAATATATATGATTCTTGCAGGTGTTTTATAACCCCATTGAAAAGCCCCGCGGTCACAACCGGTTTTCGGAAAAGAATGGGTGCTGGCCGGAACAGCTTCACCTGGCCTCCAAAAATCCACTACCACTTATTATTGTAACAAATAGCATAACACCTTTTTGGAGCTTCTGATGTATAAACCCCATTGAAAAGCCCCGCGGTCACAACCGGTTTTCGGAAAAAGAATGGGTGCTGTCCGAGCGAGCCGAAGGCTCGTGAGTTCACACATTCCCGAAAAACGGGCCGTGACCGTGGAAAAAGGCTTTTCGCGGGGTGCCCTTTCCTTGGTTACTTCCTTTGGGCAAGCAAAGGAAGTAACATCTAAAAAAGTGTTCTTAAAAAAATGGGTGATGGCCGGAACATCTTCACCTGGCCCCTCCAAAATCCATACTGAGTTGTATTGTAATGAATTGATTATACATAGCATAACACCCTTTGGAGCTTCT
>JAJFUH010000052.1 GCA_021372535.1 bacterium | reverse complement strand
GCGAAACCCAGTACGCCACCCATGGATATGCAGCGCTCAAGGTCACCACGGCGCATGAGTTTTTCCATACGATACAGTTCCGGTATTTGTATAATTTCGACCTTTCATGGTGGATGGAACAATCGGCTGTGTGGATGGAAGAACGGGCATGGGATGATGTGAACGATTACCTTGCGTATCTTCATCATTTCTTCGGGGGATCAATCGGTAATGAAACGTACCCCGAGTATTACAAAGTGACTTCTCTCAACGAGAATTATCCCTCGAATTTCAAATACGGTGCCGCAATATGGGCGATGTTTCTCGCAAAACGATACGGGGATTCTCAGATAAGGACCATATGGGAAACGCTGAGGGATTCAAGTTATCCTCATATTGCGGATTTTGACAAAGCCATAAAAAACAATACATCGGGGGCATCTGGACTCCCTGACGCGCTCAATGAATTTGCCATCTGGAACTACTTTACCCGCGAACGGGCAAATACGGTGGATTTTTATTCAGACAGCGACCGTTTCAATGTGGCAATCGACAGCGATTTTTTCTGGTCATACAGCCCCGCGAGCGATTCAATAGGCATTAAAAATCTGACGAGCAGATATGTCGAGCTTCTCTTTGTCGGCAACTGGGATAAAAACGATATACTGAAAATCAATGTGATTCCCCATAATACCCAATTATACAGGAGTTCGGTGGTTTTCTTCAACGATCCCTACGACTATGAAATCCAGCCGGTAACGCAGCAGAACACGGAGCTCATACTTTCAAAACACTGGAACAGGGCAATACTTGTAACATCATCCGCCGAGCTTTTAAACAATACCAGTACTTTCACCTTCGAGACCGGAATGATTCCCGGAACAGCGGTTGAAACCGCCAAACCGTACGTTTTCGATCTTCACGGGGCTTATCCGAACCCGTTCAATCCATCGACCACGATAGCTTTTTCACTACACCAGGAGGAACAGGTTTCGATACGGGTATTCAACGCACAGGGTCAGAAAGTCGATGATGTGTTCTCCGGAGATATGACAGCCGGGGAAAAGTACGTTCTCTGGAAACCCTCCGGCCAGGCGGCTGGTGTTTATTTCATCATGATACAAACGCCTTCATTATCGAAAACGACAAAAGTCCTCTTGCTGAAATGACATCATGAAATTGTATTATACATGCATCCTGTCGATTCTGATTCACATTTCACCGGTTTTTGCACATACGGAACAGGCGGAGAATCAGGCCGATCTCTTTCTTAAAAACCTCGGAAACACCCATATCATCAAATGCGGCACTCCCAGGCTTTTACAGATGCTCAGCGAATCCTCGGAAAACGACGGCGTTTTCAAGAGTGCGTACGGCAGCCTCGGCAGACCCGAAAAAGATAAGTTCGCCGATTCAAAGCTGAAGCATTTCCGCGCCCACTATGATACTTCCGGTGTCGATGCTCCGGACATGACCGATCTGGATAAAAACGGCATACCCGATTTTGTCGATTCAACGCTCGTTTATCTTGAGAAAGCATGGGAAAAGGTCATCGGTTACAGCTACGGAAGCCCAAAATCCGATACGGGGAAAGGCGGTTCCGATGCTGTCGACTGTTATATCGAAGACCTGTCAGGCCAGCTCATGTATGGTTTCACGAGTCCCGATAACAACGGGATTATGGGAATGACCTCGTCGTATATCACCATCGATAATAATTACACCGATTCCGTCTTTTTGACAAAGGGCTACGATGGTCTGAAGATAACGACTGCTCATGAATTTTTTCACGTTGCCCAGTTTTCTTACTATGACGGAGATGATGCGATATGGTGGATGGAGCAGACAGCGGTCTGGTTCGAGAATGAGGTATGGGATGAAATCAACGATTATCTCCATTATATCAATGACATATTCTCCGACCGTGACAAACCATTAAACACTCACAACAACTCCTTTGAATACAGCGCATGCTTATTCGCATTCTATATCGCGGAAAAATACGGCAATGACACGATACGGCTCATCTGGCGCACATTCAAGGACAAACAGTCCGGACAACTGGAACTGCTCGATTCAGTGCTTACGGACGGACTTGGACACGCTATCTCCGACTTTACGGTCTGGCTGTATTTTACCGGCTACAGGGCCAATTCGAAAGATTTTTTCAGTGAAGCGGATATCATCAAATACACCGTTTCTCCTGAACGGTTCGAAAGCAGCGTTCCGGCTGTCGACTCACTCGATTTTCGCCACTATACCTTCAAATACATCGAGATTATACCCACGAAAGGCCTTGCAGCCGGCGACACGCTGAAATACGGTTTTGAAGACCGTGACGGGGGAGCATGGCAAAACCAGCTTATTCTCTATAACGCCCCCGACGATTACACGGTCGAATATCTGTCATGGGAAAAACCGACGGTCCCAATCACAAAATCATTCCAGAAAGCCGTACTCGTTATGGCGAATACGAGTGAACACTCAAAAGTGTATACCTATATTTTCAAAATCGATATCAAATCCCGGACGGATGTAAATGAAAAGCCCCTGCCCCAGCCTGTCGCCCTTAACCAGAACTACCCCAATCCGTTCAATCCCTCGACAACCATTACCTATTCAGTGCCATCGGAAACACCGGTTACACTCTTTGTCCTCAACATGCAGGGTCAGATCATCCGGATACTCGAGGACAGGAGAGTCGAAGCAGGCGCGCACAGCATACTTTTCGACGGATCGGGTCTTCCGAGCGGCTTATACCTTCTGAGGCTACAAGCCGGGGATATCCGCATCACAAAGAAAATGACCCTCCTGAAATAATCCCAGTGTCATACCGTTTTTCACGGGCGCAAACTCCCATTATCGGCAGAATTTATTATACATTGAGCTGTTTTTTTTGTTTTCACGATTTTTCATCGTTTTTTTTTGACATCCCGCCGAATGTATGAAATATCCAACGAAACGTTTGAAGAAATTCATATAAAATCATAAAATTTATCACATCCTGCCTGCATTCATTCAAGATACAGCCGGTATTTACCGATACAAATCCTAGAACATGTTTATTCACCGGAAAATCTGTAACACGGGGGTGTATTATGCAGATTTCAACGTTGGCAAATGCCGTATCTCCAACGTACGGCAATCAAGTGTACAGTCAGAGTACATCCGGGAAACTATCCCGGACATCGGCAACGGCCGATATCAGTTATCAGAATCAGGGCGATTCCGTCCAGCTCTCGCTGACAGGCAGAATTGAATACGAGGAAGTCACGTACTCGGCGGAGGGAACCCTGTCTCAAACCGCACCGGTTGAAGAGGAATCCGGAACCGAAGAATCGAATCTGGCCGAGAACCTGTATAACCGCTATCTCGAGATCATACGTAAGCGTATCGAATATCTGCTCCAGGAGATATTCGGCCAGGGCAAAAACGGGGATTCCTCGTCGTTCTCCAAAATTTACAGTATCGATCAGGCAGCATACGAGTCATTGAGTTCCTCGGAAAGCATGTACTCCGTCTCAGGTGAAATGTCCATCGATGCGACAATCGCCGTTCCCGATGCTTATTCACCCGAAAATACCGCAAAAAGGATTGTGTCTTTTGCGCTCTCCTTCTATGACGGCGGCGACCGTGAAGCCTACGCTTCCATGGCTAAAGAAGCGGTCATGAAAGGATATCTCGAAGCCCGTGAGGCGCTCGGAGGATTTCTACCATCCGAAGCGGACCAGACGATTTCTCTGGTCATGGAGGCGCTCGACAATTTCGCATCGGGAAATTCGCTGGATATGACCGCATGACAGCCAGGTAATACTGGACAAATCACGGTTAAAGTACTATTTTAACGGCGGCATAACTGTTCAGACCCGATTTATAAAGGAGCAGCCGGTACATGAGCCCGAGCACACAAAAGCCCGCCGCCGACCGTGAAGAACACCGTCCATGGGGGTATTATATTGTTCTTGCCGACGAGCCCGACCATAAGGTCAAGCAGATAGTTGTCTATCCCGGCAAACGTCTCAGTCTCCAGAGCCATCGGCGACGTTCCGAGCATTGGCATGTTGTTTCCGGAGAAGCGATTGTAACGCTCGATGACCGCCATGTCCCCCGTAAAGCCGGGGAATCGGTCGATATCCCGCTCGGCGCGAGGCATAGAGTTGAAAATTCCGGCGCGGAAAATCTTGTCTTTGTCGAGATTCAGCGCGGCGATTATTTCGGAGAGGATGATATCGAACGGTACGAGGATGATTTCGGGCGGTTGTAACCGGCCGGTGAGTATCCCGCCAGCTTGAATAAAATCACGGTGTGAGCGATGATTTACCCGGGCAGAAGCATATAATGCACATCGGGTATTTTATTTTGACATGACCCCACGGATATGGTATATTTTCATGCAATAATTCTTCATTTCTCCACATGATAGCAGCCGGGATGGCGGAACTGGTAGACGCAAGGGACTTAAAATCCCTCGGCGCTGAGCGCTGTACGGGTTCGATTCCCGTTCCCGGTACCAAAACAATAAGGCACTCACAGCGGTCAATCGCGTGAGTACCTTTTTTATTTATATCACGTTTTCATGTGTTTTCATGCTTTTTTATATGCAACTCCACTGGTCTGTCACGTTTTTTACTTCATTCCCCCATTCTCTCCTCGCTGAAATATTTCCTCTCGGAACTGGGATATTTTTTTCGTGGGACGATGACCTGTCCTGCCCCCGGTCTCTGTGCCACATCGGGATTCAGTCTATGATGCGGGATTATTTCTCCGGCTTGTCGATTACCTGCCGGAATACACGCAGAAAATTGCCGCCCCAGAATTTCCGTATCTCTTCCTCGGTCAATCCCCGGGACAGCATGGCCTGGGTGAGTAGTACAAGCTGCGACACATCGGGCACTATCGGAGGGTCCGAAAAACCGTCATAATCGGAGCCGAAACCCACCGTGTCGATGCCCACAAGGTCCGCCACATAAAGAATATGATCCACTACGCGGTCGATGGTGGCTTTCCTGGGATCGGCGTCGATGAACCCGGGGAGAACGACGATGCCCATGACTCCGCCTTTTGCGGCAAGCGCCCTGATCTGGTCGTCTGTCAGGCACCGATATTGATTACAGAGAGAAAAGACAGCCGTATGGCTCATGATAGGCGGCCTCGTGGTATGTTCCAGAACATCAAAAAAAGCCTTGTCATTGGAATGGGACAGATCGGTGATGATACCCATCTCATTTTCAGTCTTCAGCACTTCCATGCCAAAGGGAGTCAGGCCGACGGCGTTTTTACGCTGCGCTTCACGGTCTGCGGGTGTGCATGGACCGGTGATACTCTGAGTGCCCTGAAGGAAGGTCGGATCGCTCCCTCCTTCCCCGTGAGTGATGTGTACCGAGCGCAATCCGAGGCGATACAGAAGCCGGAGGATATTCACATTCCCGTTCAGCCACCGTGCGGGGCCTTCGATCTCCATGATAATACCGACCTTACCCGTGTTTCCGGCGCGAACCGCATCTTCTGATGAAAGAACCAGCATGAGGTCCTCGGGATGCGCGTCGAGCTGCTCCAGTATGAATTCGGTAATGGTCCAGAGGTCGGTAGCCGTACTGTCCTCAATGAGAAAGAGTCCGACGTAGCGTTGGCCCCCTTCTTTCATCCGGGGTATGTCCGAATGGTAGGTTGTATCGCGTTTCATCCAGTCATTCGGATTCTCTTTACGGGCGAACCGCCTCACCGAGGTATCCTGGTGGCCATCGATGATGAGGCATTTACGGTGCACTGCCCATGCTTGTTCAAGGGTGACTCCGCCTTTTGCAACCCTTTCCTTAGCAAAAGCGGGTGCTGTCCCGGACACAACGATTCCGGCAATTCCTGCTGTTGCTGTCTCCTGCAAAAATTTACGCCGAGTTTCCATGTTTCCTCCCGATATGTAAGAACAGTATAGAAGAGTTGTGATAAATACCATTTACGTGGATATAAGCTGTCAAGGGTCGGCACGAAGTGCCGATTTACATGCCCTTGACAGCACCGAAACAAATCATTTCATTATCGGGCTCGTGAAAAATATACTTTTTCATAGCCCTCCTAAAAAAAGTGTTCTTAAAAAATGGGGGGTTGCCAGTGTAAATATGACCCTTGATGAGACGTTAAAGAGTGCGTTTGATGCTCTGAACAATTTGATCGAGACCCTGGAGGAACCGGGAGCGATCACGCTTCTGAAACGGCGGAGGCCCACCCGTTATGCTCCCTGCTTCACGAAGTTCAGACATGAGATTTCGAGTTGCCAGCGCATCTCCAATGTTGGCGATGGTAAAGATGTGCCCGGTCGGACCAATAACCCGGGCACCGCTCTTGACACACCTGAATGCCAGCGGGATGTCGGCCGTTACCACAATGTCATCTTGGGCAACATGCTCGGCGATGAGGTCATCTGCCGCGTCTAACTGCCCGTCAACGACAATCAGTTTTACTCCTTCCTGATCGGGTAATCGCATCCGTGAATTCGAGACAAATGTCACATTCATCCGGTACCGTTTCGCTACTCTGCAGATTTCCTGCTTAACCGGACAAGCATCGGCGTCAACGTAAATCTCTAACAAACCGTCACCCTTCTGCTGTTTCGCGGAGCGGATGGATTCTAACTAGTTTTTTTATCTTTTTAAAAAGTGACCGTTTAACAATTAATAAAGACAGTATAAATAATATATTCCGGTTATCCAGTTTAATCAACTGATATGATCGATCCCTCTCGGCTTCGCCGTTTCCCCCTTATAAAGGAAAAAGGGATGAAAGCGCCCCAAAAAGCCGCTCCCCCCTTAAAAAGGGGCGATGCCGCAGGCAGGGGGGATCACATACTATCGAAAAAAATTATCAATTCTGATTATAAAGTTTTCTTTGCTTACCAAACTGGATAACCGGATTATTAAATGTTAACACCCCAAAAAATATAAATAAAGAATAAAATCCGCGAAAATCCGTCCGATCCGCGAAAATCCGCGTTCGATTAAATTTTGTGAATAGGTCGGGTTAAAAACTTCCCCAATAACTATTCTTCGCCCGGGAAAACCGACCCTTCTTTTCGTGTATGATATGCTATCTCATAGTGAAAAACTAACATTCTCCGAATACCGACATAACAAATATCGGGTATTTTACACTGCGGAAATAAAGAACCGAATTCATCGATGAAAACGATCACTCAATCAGGGAACGATCGAATGATATACATGTCGCCAGTCTCGGTAAACCCCGGTTCTGCGTGTAAATAGCTGAAGTCAGTGTACGGCATCCGTTATCGGTTCGATACAATATAAACGTTCCATACAGGATATGAAATGGCAAACGTAGACCTTCATGTGCATTCGAAATACTCCAACCATCCGGCAGAGTGGTTTCTGCAGCGAATAGGCGCCAGCGAGTCATATACGGAGCCCGAGGAGCTTTATGCCACCGCGAAAAGGAACGGCATGAGGTTTGTCACGATCACCGATCACAACTCCATCGAGGGCGCCCTTGAACTCGCCGGGAAGTATCCGGATGACTGCTTCGTCAGCGTGGAGGCGACCACCTATTTCCCCGAGGATGACTGCAAGATTCATCTCCTTGTGTACGGTATCGACGAGGACGTTTTCCTTCACATCCAGAGGCTCCGGTCAAATATCTACGACCTGCGGGATTTTCTCAGGGAACGGAAACTCCCCCATTCCGTCGCCCATGCTACCTACTCCATCAACGGGAAGCTCACGGTCGAACACATCGAAAAGCTGATTCTCCTGTTCGATGTGTTCGAGGTTCTCAATGGCAGCAGGAACCGGCTGAACAATTATCCGCTGGAGCATGTGCTCAAGAGCCTGACACCTCGGCGTATCGATACCCTCCATGCAAAGCACCGGATCGATCCCTTCAGCGACACCCCGTGGGTCAAGGGATTCACCGGTGGTTCCGACGACCACTCCGGTCTTTTCATCGCGCGGGCGTATACTCAGGCACCCGGCCACACCGTCCGCGATTTCCTCGAAAGCATCGTGTGCAGGAATTCGCTTTCCGCGGGGATTTACAGCAATTATACGTCGCTGGCGTTCGCTATCTATAAAATCGCTTACGAGTTCTCCCGAAGAAAAAGCATCGGGCTCTCCCAATCGCTGGCCGCACAGCTTACGGAAAAACTCTTCGACAGGAATGCAGGCAGGCGGAAAAGCCGGCTGTCGCTGAGGTTGCTCGCCAGATTCAAGCGGAGAAGCGCCTCCATGTCGGTTTTCGAAGACCTCTACCGTGAGGTGCTCGATGGGATTTCTAACCACGAGTCAGTCGATACCAAGCTGGAATTTTTCTATGATAAAATTTCTGTCGTGTGCGACGAATTTTTCAGGCAGTTGATTAGTTCATTTGAGAAAAGCTTGGCAAAGGGGGATATTTTCGACCTCCTGAAAACAATCTCGCTGACCCTTCCCGGGATTTTCCTCACTATTCCTTTCTTCTCCACGCAAAAGCATTTCTCCGATGGTAAAAAACTGGTAGACGCCCTCCTTACCGAATTCGACATACGAGGGTCATCTCCAACGGGTTCCATCCTCTGGTTCACGGATACGCTCAATGACCTCAACGGTGTGTCTGTGGTTGTCAGAAAGATCGGGTGGCTGTCGTCGGTGAAGGACAAGGATATCATCATCGTAACCTCGCTGCCGCCCGACAGTCTTGGCGACGATCTTCCGCCCAACGTCGTCAACCTTCCGTACTTTTACGAGACCGCGCTGCCCAACTACGAGAACCTGACCGTGAGGTTTCCGTCGCTGCTCGACGGTCTTAAGCTCCTCGACAAGTACGAGCCGGACGCCATCTACCTTTCGACCCCTGGACCGGTAGGCCTGTTCGGGCTTCTCCTCTCGAAGATAACGAACACCTTGAGTATCGGAGTGTTCCATACGGACTTCACGCTCCAGGTACGTGAGATTTTCGGAGATGCCTCGGTCGAATCACTGACGGAAACCTATCTGAAAGTATTCTACTCGTACTGCGACGAAATACGGGTACCCTCTAAGGAATACATGCGCATTCTCGATGAGCGCGGTTACGACAGGACGAAAATGACGGTGCTCAAAAGGGGTATCGAGACCGACATCTTTTCCCCGCGGCCAGGCGCGAAAGAGGCGCTCGCGCGGAAATACGGTATCCGGAGCGGCTTCACGATGCTGTATGCCGGGCGTGTGTCGAAAGACAAAAACCTCGTATTCCTTATCACGATTTTCAGGAACATAAAAGCCATACACCCGGCTTTAAATCTCGTCATTGCCGGGGACGGCCCCGACCTCGACGAGCTCAGGCGGCTGACCGCGGATGAGCCGTGTATCGTTTTCACCGGCAGGCTGAACCGCGAGGAATTGCCCGAACTCTATTCCGGCGCCGATGTGTTCGTCTTTCCGAGCACCACCGATACATTCGGCATGGTGGTCATAGAGGCCCAGTCGTGCGGGCTTCCGGCGGTAGTCACCGACCGTGGCGGCCCCAAGGAGCTTGTCGTTCATGGCAAGACCGGCTTCATCGTCCAAGACTCCAGTGCGGAACCATGGGAACGAACGCTGAACGACCTGCTTGCGCTCTGGGAACACCAGCCCGAACGTTACCGTGAACTCTGCGCCAACGCCCGCGCCAACGTCCTCGAAAACGCCAACTGGGATACCGTACTGGACGAGCTGGCCACAGCGGGCAGACGGTTTCGTACCACCTCGCTCTCACCTGTCCCTTCGTAAGGGGACGTGATGCAACTGTTTGATTTTCTCTCCCGGATTGCGGACATGAGAACAATTCTGTCTCTTGCGGGCGGTACCATGCCGGGCCAGGTAGTCATCCAGTATACCAATGCCTGCAACGCGGCCTGTCCCCACTGCGAACTCCGCGCCGGCGGAGGCTTCAGACGCACGAAAATTTCCATGGATGACATGAAGCGCATCATCGACACCGCAGCCGCACAGGGTGTCAAGGCGCTTTCCTTTACGGGGGGAGAACCGCTCCTGTTTTCGAACGACATCATCGAACTGCTCGCTTGCGCAGGCAGGGCGGGGATTCCTTACCTGCGGACCGGCACGAACGGGTTTCTTTTCATGCATCATGATTCCGAAGGCTGGCGAAAGCGAATCGAATCGCTGGCGGACTCCCTCGCCGCGACATCTCTCTATACATTCTGGATCAGTGTCGATTCAGCGGAACCGGAGGTTCACGAGAAAATGCGGGGACTCCCCGGTGTCATCCGGGGCATCGAAAAGGCGTTGCCGATTTTCCATGAGCGCGGCATTTATCCCGCCGTGAACCTCGGCATCAACCGCCATATCGGCGGATGGTGGGACGAAGAACGCTTCCGGCCCCGGGCGGAGAGCGATCCGGATTGGTTCGAGGAGTACTTTACCCGGTCGTTCTCACGGTTTTACCGGTCTGTTATCGACCTCGGTTTCACCACCGCCAATGCCTGCTATCCCATGAGCATCCAGAGCGGTGGAAACGGCCTCGACGCTGTATACGGTGCCTCCAGCGCCGATCTGTCGGTTCGTTTTTCGGGAAAGGAAAAGGCGGCTCTTTTCAGGGCTCTCTCGACAGTTATACCCGCGTTTCGGCGGTATATCAGGATATTCACTCCCCTGTCGTGCCTGCATGTCCTGCGTCTCTCCTTTGAAACCGGCGTTCCCGGCGGATTTCCCTGTCCCGGCGGCACCCACTACTTCTTCATCGACGCATCCGGTGTTGACACATATCCATGCGGATTCCGCGGCGGTGAAAACCTGGGTAAATTCTGGGAACTGAACCTCGCGAAGCTTGCCCGCACCAAATCCTGTTGCCGGGCATGCGAATGGGAGTGCTTTCGTGACCCGGCGGAGCTGATCGGCCCGCTTCTCGACCTGACACGGCGGCCGTACGACCTTCTCGGTAGGTTCGTCAGAGACCGCGCCTACGGGCGTCTCTGGCTGAGGGATATCATGTATCAGGCTGCGTGCGGCTTTTTCAACGGGAGGCGCGCGCCCGATTATGCTGCGTTGGCCCGCTTCCGGAATTCCGGATAATACCTATCCCGCTGTTTCTCAAACTGAATCGGAGAAGAAATTGAAATTTGAACTTGACAAACGGGAATGAAGGAGTTATAATTGCAATTGAGACTCATTCGCAACCAAAAGAAGGCACATGGTTTCTGCGGAAATAAAATTCAGGGAATACCTTCAGGCAAACGGCCTGAAATATACCGGCTCCCGTGCGATGATTCTGAATGCGGTGACCGCGCTTGACGGTCATTTCTATGTCGAGGACCTGTATGACAACCTGCGCAGGAAAAATGCGCACATTTCACGGGCCACGGTATACAGGATCATACCCCTGCTTCTCGAAAGCCATATAATTCAGGAAACGCTGGACTGTACCGGTGCTACCAGGTACGAACATGCATATGGTCGTAAACATCACGACCACCTTGTCTGTATACAGTGCGGGAAAATTATTGAATTCTCCGAAGACAGAATCGAAAAACTTCAGGATGAGATATGCAGAAAAAACATGTTCACTGCGGTTGAACACCATCTGAGTATTCGGGGATACTGCGGCGAATGTCGAAAAAAGGATTGATCTCGTTTTTTTTTACATCTATTGCGAATGAGTCTCAATATCAATGAAGACGGTTCGGCCATGACGCTGACATCGTCCGAATAATCGGCTTCGGAAATACATTCACCATGTTTCATACTCTTCAAGGCTGTATGTTATGCGGGGTTCGGAACCAGAATTTATTGTGAACCGGAAAAGTCTTTTCATGCTTTTCATCGCGGTTCTTTCCTTGTGCATCATTTCGTGGGATTATACGTACAGGCATACATTCGAGGATGTCGTCAATAACGTGTATTGCCCCATCTGCGACTCATTCCTGTCCCTCGAACTGGGACCGCTACTTCTCTACATACTCGTTCTGCTC
The DNA here is from genome assembly GCA_021372535.1 of bacterium. NCBI lineage: Bacteria > bacterium. The sequence goes on along the minus strand of JAJFUH010000052.1, from coordinate 23,431 downwards.
GGTTTTATCCGGATTCCTTGCTGTTTTATCTCGATATTTTACTTTTTTCCACATTCCCAATTCTCCATTACGATTTCTCCCAACCGTGCACCGCCGGCTGCCGCCTGACCTTCACCTTTTTTCAGCCATTATCATGGTACATTCCTGATCGCCACAGCGTGATCTATACGCTCATTTTTTTATTTTTTTACGGAAGGGAGATATCCATGCGTTTATCTATACCTGCCATAATGATTTTCTGGTTAATAGTATCGACTTCCGCTGCTTCGGCCAAAGAAGTGTCGGGTACCGTTACCGAAAAAGAATCCGGGGAGCCAATTTACGGCGCTGCGGTATTTGTGAAAGGAACAAAAATCGGAACTTTAACTGATAAGGATGGACTCTGGACGCTGACCGATGTCCCCCATGAAGACTTTATCCTTGTCTTCCAGATGACGGGTTACAGGACGGTCGAGATTAAGGCCACCGGCGGTGTTGTCCACGCCCGGCTGGAAGTCTCCATGTTCAACATGGGCGAAATCGTCGTGACCGGGACGCAGACAAAACATCTCTTTGAGGATACCCCGGTCAAAACCGAGGTAATTCCGAAACGGCAGATCGAAGCGGTTGTGGAACCCGACCTTTTCGGAGTTCTCCAGTTTACTCCAGGGGTTCGTGTCGAAAACAACTGCCAGAATTGCGGTTTCTCGCAATTGCGCATGCTCGGGCTCGAAGGCGGTTACAGCCAGATTCTCATCAATGGCGATCCGGTCGTATCGACCATGGCCGGCGTATACGGCCTTCAGCAGTTTCCCGAACAGATGATCGAATCTCTCGAAATCGTGAAGGGCGGCGGTTCAGCTCTTTACGGTGCGAATGCCATCGGCGGCGTGGTGAATATCCGCCTCCGTCGCCCTGCTGTCAATACCGGCGGTGTAAGCTTTGATTATAAAGTGGCTGGTGATCATGCCCGGGCGGAATCCGGTTTTTTCAGTGAAATGACCGCCGATAACAACAAATACGGCATGTTCATTTTCGGCAACGCACGCCGTCAGAATGGATATGACCGTGATGATGATGGTTTCACGGACATTGGAGAAATCAGCGGGGAAACGCTCGGATTCACGATGTACCGTACGATAACTGAGCAGAGCGAGCTGACCGGCAGTGTGCACCGGATTCATGAGAACCGCCGCGGCGGTAACAGCCTGACGAAACCGAGCCATCAGGCAGACATCAGTGAAGCCATCGAAAGTTATCGGTGGGGCGGTAATGTTAAATATACGCACAATGTCAATAGTAACCTCTCATTCGACGCCGGTTACTCGTTCGCGCTGGCAAACCGGGATACGTATTACGGCGCGGGCCGGGACCCTAACGCCTACGGCAGAACCGAAAACCCGGTTCATTATGTATCCGGCTTACTGCACTACTCGGCGGGTTCGCATAGTATGACCGGCGGCGTCACATATCTGTCGGAATATCTTAAAGATGAAGCGGTCTCATATAACCGCATTATCGATGATACTTATAACGACATGGGAATATTCATCCAGGATGACTTTTCTTTTGCTGAGAGATACACGGTAGTTGCAGGTGTTCGTCTTGACAAACATTCGCTGCTCGACAACCCCGTTATCAGCCCGCGTGTTTCCACACTGATGAAAATCACTGACGGGTGGAAACTCCGCGGCAGTGTGTCGACCGGATTCAAACCGCCGCAGGTGTTCGACGAAGATCTGCATATCACCCAGGTTGGCGGCGAGGGTCACATTTATAAAAACTCCGATGGTCTTGCCGAGGAAAAGAGTATCAGTTTGTCCGCCACGCTCGATTACATGGGTGTTGTGGCCGACCACCCCGTACAGTGTGGAATCACCGCATTTCACACTTCTCTCACCGACCAGTTTCAGCTGGTGGAGGCCGACGATCCATCCACCGATTACTTCGAGTTCGAACGAAGGAACGGAGATGGACTGACCGTCTCAGGTATGGAGCTCCAGGCCGGATTCAAACCGGTGAAAACGATCGAGACACAGGGCAGTTTCACCTTCCAGTCCGACAAGCTTGACTCTCCGGAGCCCGATTTCGGCATTTCACGGCTCTTCCGGACTCCCGGACAATACGGTAATCTCATAGTGTATTACACTCCCCATCACCGCCTGTCAGTTGTTGCCGCCATGCAGTATACCGGAGCAATGAAAGTGCCCCATTACGCCGGATATATCGAAACGGACCGGCTCGAAACGACCGATTCTTTTGTGACGATGGATCTGGGATTCACGTATGAATTGATTTACCCGCAGGCGGGCGGTCAGGGGACCTTGCTGAAGGTGGGAATCAAAAACATTACTGATACTTATCAGGACGATCTCGACCGCGGCATCGACCGCGACGCCGGATACATCTATGGCCCGTCAACACCGAGGATGATTTATGCCGGCATTATGTTCGGTCTGTAGTCCCGGTCTATTTTCACACAATTCATATGGAATTATTACAGAACCTTAACATACAGGGTGTATTTTGAGAGCACTGTAAAAAAACGTTCATTCCGGATCGATTTGAAGGATACTTGCCCATGAAACGAATTTATTTCTGTACGGTGTTCGCCCTTGTCGTTGGTGCGACAGTGTTAAAAGCACCCTCGAACGGTCTTTCTGCAACCGACGAGACGGTAAACGAGGCTAAAAAGCATTACAGCTTCGCCGTGCAGCAGAAGAACGCGGGAAATAGCGAGGAAGCGCGCAGGCAGTTCGAGAAATCCATCGCTCTCTGGGACAGTCTCTACCAGGTACACTACGCTTATGGCGATCTCCTCGATCAGATGGGCGACAAGGACGGTGCGGTGAAGGCGTTCAGGCATGCCCTCGAACTGAAACAGGATTACTACAACGCCGCTGCCCGTCTCGCCACGCTCTACACTGAAAAAGGCGATTACGCTTCGACACTCGAAATGTACATCCTCATGCACAAGCTCAAACCGGATAATCCCAGGCTGCTCGCCACAATCTCCAGCATCAGGGAGTATCTCGGCGATTCCGACGGTGCTTATGCCGATCTGGCAACTCTGATCGAATCGGGCGAAGATTCGTATGACAATCTTATGAAAGCTTCGGAATTCGCCTTCGGGAAGGGTGATTACGAAAAAGCGCGGATGTATGCCGTTCTGGCGATGGGAAAACGGAAAGACGACCACCGGGCGCTCGAGATATCGGGCAAGGCAAGCATGCTCCTCGAAGACCGGGAGAGTGCGGCACGGTACTACCGCCGGCTTGCCGAGACGGACTCGACATCGGTTGAGGTGATCGTGGTGATCGAGGATATCTACCGTGCCCTTTCCGACCGTGCTAATCTCGTCTGGGCGCTGAAACGTCACAACGGGTTAGAGCCCGACAATGTAGCGGTGCTCGGCGAGCTCTGTGAGTACTTCAATCCCGATGAATTGACCGAAGAGGGCATCACATATGTGAAGAAAGGCATGGCGCTCGCTCCTGAGGACGGCCGTTTCCATATCCTCCTGGGAGTGAATTATAAAACCCTCGGGCAGACAGACAAGGCGCTCGATGAATTCAGGAAGGCAATGAAGGACGACCGCTGGAGCGCGAATGCCCAGCGGCTTATCTGGCAGATAGAACGACCCGAATCGGACGAGGAAAAAGCCGAGCGCACTTTTTTCAAACGCGGTAAAGAATAAACCGTTAACCCGTATTTTATCTGAAATGCATCTGCAGTTTCCGGTGCTAAAGCCTCGGTTTGGTTTCAGGAGTCGCTGTAACGACGTCATTCCCGAATCTTTAATCGGGAATCCATATGCAGCCCGCATACATTTTCAGATAAAACAAATTATTACATGAATTCAGAACTGTCCGGTAAAATAGTGAAGATTTTGTTGTTTATGGCAAGATTATAAATAGCTCCAATTAATTACGGGAACTCACCACGTAATGCAAAATAGGTGGTTCCTGCATGTCAGGACTAAAACAAGTCGTCTTTCAGGCGCGCCCTGAAATACATTCGTCTGATGTATACGCGAAACCAAAACAATTCAAATAAACAATTCCATACAGGAGGCAATCGATGACAAAGGAAACATTTCTAACCTACATCAACGACGGCGGTCCGCTCATCATGTGGACACTGGTGGCTCTGTTCGCCGTGGGAGTGACCATCACCCTCTGGCGGCTCGTCGTCATTTTTATCGCAATGTTCAATACCAGGCGCCTGTACTCCAAGGTGTACACGGCACTCCAGGACAGGAACGGCGGACTCGCAAAGGCAACTGAAATCTGCACGAAGACAGCGGGTCCGGTGGCGACAATCGTCCATGCGGGTCTTTCACGGGTGCACAAGGGCATTGACCACGTCGAGAAGGCGGTGGAGAGCGCCGGGGCGGTTGAGATGGCATTCCTCGAGAACGGGCTTGTATGGCTTGCCACCATCGCAAATGTGGCGCCAATGATCGGGTTTTTCGGTACTGTCGCGGGTATGATCTCCGCGTTCAGGAGCATTGCCGCCGCCGGGGATGTCGAACCCTCGATTGTGGCTGCCGGAATTTCCATGGCGCTGATCACCACTGCGGGCGGTCTTCTCGTGGCGATACCCATACAGATGGCTTACAACCTCTGTGTGTACCTGATCGACCGTATCGTGGTATCCATGGAGGAAAATGCGAGCAAGTTCGTGGACACCCTCGTGGACCTCGGCTACGAAGCCGGTGTTCAGTGATGAATGGAGGCTGCAAGGCATGCTGAAAAAACGACAACGGGTACGGGCGTCTATCCCCACCTCGACCATGGCGGACATCGCGTTCCTCCTGATCGTGTTCTTCCTCGTGACCACATCCCTCTCCCACGACAAGGGGCTGGGACTGACTCTGCCGCAGTATGGAGCATCGACGAGGGTGCCGAGCAGGAACATCACGAAAGTCTGGATCAACTCCGCCGGCGAGATCATGCAGGACATGGAGCTGGTCTCCCTCGACGCGCTCGAACAGCGGATTAAAACCATGACCGGGCAGAACCCCCTCCTCATCGTGTCGATCAAGACCGACCCCGCCGCCAGGTACGAGTCGTTCGTTGACATCATAGACGCTGTGAAAGAGGCTGGAAACGACAAGATATCAATTGCACAACCCGACACCGAGTGAGAGAGACATGGGCAGGATTCGTTTTAAAAAACGGTTAAAAATAGAGCAGGACATCCCCACGGGGCCGATGGCCGACATTTCGTTTCTATTGATCATTTTCTTTATGGTGACCACCGTGTTCGTGGTCTACCGTGGTTTCCCGGTCGATCTTCCCGCCGCAAAGCGTATCGACCCGCTTAAAAGCAGGCGGAACGTGGTAAGCATCTGGGTCGGTGCCAACGGCCGAACGATGGTGGATGAGTTCACGGTGAACATCGAAGACATAGCAGGTGTGGTCAACGGGAAGCTCCAGGAGAATCCCCGGATCATCGTTCAGGTGAAGTCTGACAAGGATACGCCTTACCGGACGATTTCAGGAGTCATCGAAGAGCTGAAGAAAGCGAACGCCAACCGGGTATCATTCATAGCGAAGCAGGAAAAATGACATCGACGTCCATAATCGGTTTCAAGAATCCACGCGCCGATCTCCACAAACGGTCGCCGCGTATTCTTCTCGGGAGTGCCCTTGTCACCATCATAGCAATCGGTTTCGGGCTGAACATTCCCATCGTGAAGCAGGAAAAACTCGAGAAAAAGGTGAAAACGCCGCCGGTCATCATCCAGCTCGAAAACATCCCGGAGACACGGCAGCGCGTGACCGCTCCCGCGCCGAAGCTCGCCATGCCTCTCGAAGTGAGCGATGATGTTTCGCTCGATGACGTCACCATCGACGATACGTCCCTCGACCTCAATGCTCCGGTCTCGAATGAGGTGAAACCGGTGATCATACCGGAGGCGGTCGTCGAAAAAGCGCCCGTGGAGGAGGAAATTTTCGAGTTCTTCGCGGTCGAGGAGCAACCGGAACGCATCGGCGAGGTAGCACCTGCCTATCCCGAGGAGGCGCGGAAAGCCGGTGTCCAGGGAACGGTGTTCGTCCGTGCGCTCGTCGGTAAGAACGGGGCCGTTGAAAAGGCCGAAGTAATGAAAGGGCCGGAGCTGCTCAAGGACGCCGCGATCCAGGCGGCGATGAAGACGACGTTCAAACCGGCGAAACAGAACGATATGCCGGTCAAGTGCTGGGTACAGATGAAATACACATTCGAGCTCGAACAGTGAGGGGGCTGACATGAGGAGTTTGTTTCCGTATATACTCGCGGGGACGATGGTCGTGCTTTTTCTTGCGCCTTTTTCGGATATCCGGGGCGCCCAGGAAAGTGATGTAGTCGTGAACCGGGAATCCGGAGACGAGTACCGCGATGGATTGGCCCTTTATAAGAAAAACGACTTTAAGGGGGCTCTCGCCCATTTCGAACGTGCCTACGCGCTCGATGGACGGAACATCAATGCCCAGTTCGCCTGCGGCCTGTCGCTGAACGGCCTGAAGCGCTATAAGGAAGCCGCCGAAGCCTTCGCGCGGGTAATCGAAAGCGACCCGGCCAACGAGAAAGCCCTGCGGATGCTGCCGGTCGCGCTGGACAACGCCGGTGATACCGGCAGCGCCCTCACTGCGTACGACCGCGGAATCGAAGCGCTTCCCGGGAATTTCTACCTGCGGTACGGTAAGGCGCTCCTCTACATGAAACTCGGCCAGCAAAAAAATGCTCTTCCCCTCCTCAAAAAGGCCGATGAGCTCAATCCCGGAAAAATCGAAGTTCTCGAAAAGATTCTCATCGCATACAGTGATCTTGGTGATATCGAAAACGCATATAAAACCGCACAAATCATCCTTACAAAGGACCCCGGGCACGCTCGCGCCCGAGTCGCTGTCGCCGATTACCTCCGCTTCAACAAGAAATACCGGGAGGCTATCGAGGAATACACTATCGCTTCGAAAAACCTCGAAACAAAAGCTTACGCCGAACACTACATCGATGTGATCAGGCAAACCCTCGAAGAACTCGATATCGAGAAGGAGTTCGAGGCGCGACAGAAACAGACCCGATAGCGCCGATTCAGAATTTTCCGAACCGGAACAGCAGCAACACTCACCGACCGGTATGCACAGTCCTGGCCGCATGAATTTGTTGTCTTTCAAACAAACTGTGGAAGAGGTAGAGATATGCTTACTGAATGTGACAATCGTGTCCTTTCTCTGGATAACCTGGACGAAAGCCTCAGAAAGAAGTGGAAAGGATTCGTCGAATCGTTCGATTTCGCTTTTCAGCCGATTGTGAATATCTATTCCGGTGAATGTTACGGACTTGAAGCGCTGCTCAGGAACTACGATGCGGCGGGATTCAGTACGATACAGGATGTTTTCGACGCTGCCTACGCCGATTCGATGCTGTACTATCTCGATTCTCTCCTGAAACCCAAGGTGCTTGAAAAATTCACACAAATCCCCTTTCACAAACAGATCAAGATACTCTACAACATAGACAACAGAACGCTCGTAACTCCGGAGTATATGAAGGGAAACTCCCTGACAATCATCGACCGTTTTCACCTCCACCCGGGCTCTTTCTGTTACGAGATTTCAGAGCGTCACGACTGTAAAACACTCGTGCTCAACAATATCAAGGTTAAAGACATTAAGAGCATGCTTCGCACCACACCGAACGAAATCATCAGAATAGCGATAGACGATTTCGGCGTGGGTTTTTCCGGCCTCGAACTGCTCTACCATTCCGAGCCGGACATCATCAAGATCGATCGTTTTTTCATCGCAGGGATCGCGGGCGATTCCCGTAAGAAGCTCTGTGTGGAAACCACCGTCCGGATGGCCCATACGATGGGAATAACGGTGATCGCCGAGGGAGTGGAAACCGCGGATGAGATTTTCGAGTGCAAGAAGCTCGGGTGCGATTACGTCCAGGGTTTTTTCATCCAGCGGCCCACCCTTTTTCTCGATGAGATTAAAAAACAGTACAACGTCATCGCCGACATCACAACTAACGACAACCGGTCGCCCTCCTCCGACCACGATATTATTATCAGCCAGATGCAGAAAATTAAGACGATCAACCTGCACGACGAAAAAGGCGATTATACCAGCATGTGTACCGTGCTCGAAGGCTTCCGGAAAAATTACCACAATTTTTTCCCGGTCATCAACGGCAACGGTGAACCGGTTGGCGTCATCCGCGAGCGGGACCTCAAGGATTACGTATATTCGCCATACGGAAAGGATATCCTGAAAAACAAGTCATCCGGAAACATCCTGAAGTTCATCACGAAAATACCTGTGTCCGAGATTCGGACACAGGTGGAAACGATTCTCGGGCTCTTTTCGACCCATTCGAACGGTGATGGAATATTGCTGTCCGAAAACGGCCGTTATGTCGGTTTTCTTGATGCCAATGCCCTTCTGATGGCGCTGAACGAAAAGAACATCGCCGAAGCGCGCGAGCAGAATCCTCTCACAAAACTTCCGGGAAACAACGCTATCAACCGCTACATCTCACAGGCGCTCGATTTGAACACCGCCGGGTATTTCTTCGTCTATTTCGATTTCGATAATTTCAAACCATTGAACGACCTGTACGGTTTCCGTCAGGGTGACAGAGCCATACTCCTTTTTTCCGATATTCTGCGGAAGTTTCAGAACGGACGAAACATGTTCATCGGTCATATCGGCGGTGACGATTTCTTCATCGGAATCGATTTAGAGGCTGTTTCGCTCGAGGAAAGCAACGGGCTTGTCCGGGATATTATCAATCAGTTCCGTGAGAATGTTAAAAGCATCTATCGGCCGGAACATCAGAGGAATGGTTACATCATCTCGAACGACAGAAACGGGCGGAGAAAGAGATATCCCCTCCTTGAAGTCAGTGCCGGCTGTCTGGTTGTTCCGAAAGATCGTAAACACTGCGATAAAGAGACGATTTTCACCATACTCGCCGAGCTGAAGAAACAGGCAAAAAATTCTGCCGACAAGTATGCGTTTATCGAAATATCCGACGAGATGTTCATTAACGGTCCGCAGCCGTTCGTGAACGGAGGAAATGAACCTGTCTGATGCAGGAATTGTTGTGATATTCCGCCATTGATCCCCCGGCTGCGTCCTGTCCTCCATGTCACGAGGGGACGAAACGCCCACCCATTTTAGCCGAATTCTATCCCAAGCGTAATATACCCCTAACAGTGCTTCTCTATTTTATCACCATCATAACGGCAGGGCACCTGTAAATCCCCAATTGTACACTTTTTTTTCCTTATCAAAAAGGATTATTCATGAATCGACATTTATTTACTGTTCATATGGTCTGTATCATGTATGTTCTCGCTTTCGCCTGTTCCCTGCAGGCGCAAGACATCGGAAAAGGGACGATTACCGGAAACGTGGTGGATGGGTCGACGGGAGAGGACATGGTGGGTGCGGTGGTCAGGCTCGATGGAACCAGGCTCGGCGCCGTCTGCGATATCGAAGGGAAGTTCGTCATCCCCTCCGTCCCCGTGGGGACTTACACAGTTATCGCCGGTATGGTGGGTTATTCGGAGACGCGGATCGACAGCGTAATCGTCGGAAAAAATAAAACGGTGACGCTCGCCATCACCATCAATCCCGAAGCCTTCGAAGTTAAAGAAGTCACGGTCAAGGCGCGGGCGATTCAGGAAACCGAGGCATCCGTGCTCAAGGAGCGCCAGGAGTCGGAAGCGGTGACCGACGCTGTCAGCGCCGAAGCGATCTCCAAGGCGGGAGGTTCGAATGTGGCGGACGCCATGAAGCAGGTGACAGGCACCACGGTGGTGGAAGGCAAGAGCGTCGTTGTCCGCGGCCTCGGCGACCGTTACATGAATATTCAGCTCAACGGGTCGGAACTCCCGAGCACGAGCCAGTACAACCAGACTGTTCAGGTCGACCTCTTTCCTTCGAATCTCATCTCGAACATCGTGACCCAGAAAACGTTCACACCCGACAAACCGGGCAGTTTTACCGGTGGCGCAGTGAACATCGAGACCAAATCGTTTCCCGAAAAGCCCACCCTCACCGTTTCCCTCGGTACTTCGTACAATCCCCAGTCCAACCTCACCGGCGACTATCTGACTTACAACGCCGGAACCACGTGGACGGGGACTGCCGGCGAAAAGATTGAGATTCCCGGTATTCTCGCAGATCCGGATGTGGAGATTCCCCGCGCAACCGTCGCCCGCAGAGACAAGGACCTCGCATATGAGCTCGACTCTTACAGCAAGGTATTCAACAATACCATGAAACCCTCGAATGGCTACGCGGGACTCAACCAGAGTTACGCCGTCTCACTCGGGAACCAGTACAAGCTGTTCGGCAGTCCGCTGGGTATTCTGGGAAGCCTCAGTTATGCACGCAGTTTCGTATCGTACGATGACGGCTATGTCGGGCTCTGGAAACTCACCGACCCTAAAGCCCCGGAACTTTCGGAATACATGCAGCTTACCGATTATAAGAGTACTGAAGATGTATTGTGGGGCGGGCTGCTCGATCTCGCCTACCGTTTTAACGAGAACCACAAGATCGGAATCAATTCGCTGGTGAGCCAGAACGGCGAAAAGACAGCTCGCATTCTTTCGGGAACCTACCGCGAGAATATCTCCGTCGATCGTACCTTCGAGCCGAATGTCCTTTCTTACAACGATCGCTTTCTGCGGACAATCCAGTTCAGCGGCGACCACAAATTCCCGGGATTAGCGGGGATACGTGTCGAATGGCGCCACAGTTCGTCTAAAACATCCCAGAACGAACCCGATCTCCGGTATTTTACCTATACCTACAACACCGAAGAGCCCGATAACCCCAATTACAATCTCTATAATAACTATTTTCAGCGTCCGACCAGAACGTTCCGCAAGCTGACGGAATCGACAGGCGAAACCGGAGCCGACATCAGTGTCCCGTTCAAATTCAGAAACGAAGAGAAAAACTCCATCAAATTCGGCGGCCAGATATCGAGAAAAGAGCGCTCCTTTGTCCAGCGCCAGTTCGAATACCAGAAGCCGGACGATAAAACGAACATTATTTATACCGGCGACAGCGCGGACTATTTTTCGGAAAGCCACCTCGGGCTCATAGACAGCACAAAAACGCCCTATGTCTTCGGCCTCACTATCATCGAACTCAAATACCCGTCCTCGCTCTACAACGGCAACCAGAATATCGACACCGGCTATGGCATGATCGATATCGGGCTGACCTCGAAACTCCGGTTCATTGGCGGTCTCAGGTACGAGGCGACCGACATGTCGGTGGAAAATCCCGAAACCAAAGGCACGGTGAAAGTCAACGACACCCTCCCCTCGGTCAATCTCGTATACGAACTGATATCGGATATGAATCTCCGGCTCGCCTGGAGCAGAACCGTAGCCCGTCCGACCATTCGCGAAATGGCGCCCTACGCCACCTACGATTTCGGCGCCGGAGCTTTCGTGGTCGGCAATCCCGATCTCAAGCGAACGCTCATTACCAACTACGATATCCGGTGGGAATGGTTCTTCCGGACCGGAGAGGTGCTCTCGGCAAGCCTGTTCGTAAAAGACATGAAGAATCCCATCGAGCGGGTAATCGTCGATTACGATGGACAAACTACATTCTCCAATGTAGAGGAGGCCAGAGTGACAGGGCTCGAGCTCGAGACACGCTCGGCGCTCGACCTTCTGCACTCATCTCTCGCAAACTACACCGTGGGAGCCAACTGCACCTTCGTTAAATCCGTCGTGGACATACCCGAGGAGGAGATGGTTTTCATCAGGGCATACAACCCCGACGCCGGAACCACCCGTCCGTTCATGGGTCAGTCGCCCTATATTTTCAACCTCGATTTTTCCTATGACAACCAGGGAATGGGTGTATCGAGCACCTTGTTTTACAACATTTACGGCAGGCGGCTTTCCGAAAACTCGCTCGGCGGAACTCCCGATGTGTACGAAAAGCCTTTTCCCACTCTCAACTATTCATTCTCAAAAAACCTGTCGAGCCATGTCAGGTTGAAAATGTCAGCTAAAAACCTGCTGGACGCCGAGGAGAAGAAGGTTCAGGATTACCGGGGCGAGGAATTCTTCAGGAGCAGGTCCGGCAAAGGACGGTCGTATTCGGTCAACATAACCTACAGCCTTTAATGTTCGACCCATCGATTGCACGACAACCCAAAGGAGGTGAAATTCTCGGGAAAAAAATCGTTTTTCGAACGTTTTCAACATACACCATACATACGGAGGTCATACATGTTTCGTCTTCTTCTTATTGTACTAATGCTTGCGGTACCGACACTTTCCCACGCGGCGACCATCACCGTCAACGCCGGTCCCATCGACAAGGACACCCACTGGACAAGCGATAATGACTATCTTCTCAATGGCGCCGTTTATGTAACCGCGGGCCATACCCTCACCATCGATCCGGGCACGGTCATCCGCGCCGAGGACGGCCAGCTCGAAAGCCTGAGCTTTCTCTGCATCAGCCAGGGCGCTAAAATCAATGCGGTCGGCACTATAAACCGTCCCATCATTTTCACGACAAAGTATGACACCGACCTCGCCAGTACCGACGATGTCGGCCCCTTCGAGACCGGTTTCTGGGGCGGCGTTCTCCTCTGCGGCAAGGCGTCCACCAACAATGCCAACAAGGTCCAGACCATGGAAGGCATGCCTACAACATGGACCTTCACCAATTACGGCGGCGATGACGACCATGACAATTCCGGTATCATGAAGTACGTCTCCATCCGCCATACCGGCATCGTGTTCGCACCGAACAAGGAAATGCAGGGGCTTACCCTCTGCGGTGTCGGCGACAACACTGTAATTGACTATGTCGAATCGTATGCTTCGAAGGATGATGGTGTCGAAATCTTCGGCGGCACGGTCAATATGAAACACTTTGTGGTGGCTTTCTGCGAGGACGACTGTTTCGACACGGATGAAGGCTGCCGCGCCAAGTTCCAGTTCTGCTTCGCCATCCAGAGCCTGGGAACGGGCAACGACACGCTGACCGAACAGGACGGCGGTGTGGCGCCCGAAGACGCCGAACCATGGGCGCGTCCCCAGATGTATAACTGCACGTTTCTCGGTACCGGCATGAACGGGCCCGAAACCGAGACCAAGATCGGTATGCACCTCCGCGACAACACCGCAGGCACCTGGGCCAACAATATCATCGGCGACCTCTCCGGTCAGCTCCTCTATATCGAAACTCCGTCCTCGGGTCAGGGCTCCGTGGACCGCGTAGCCGATGGATCGCTCGTGTTGAAAAACAACATCTTCTTCAACATCAAAGCCGGGACAACGCTCGATGCGATCAGCATGAAGAAATCGGGCGAAAGCGCCTATACAGCCACCATGCTGTCTAATAATGCCAACGCAATCACCGATCCGATGCTCGCCAATATCTCCCGACAGCCGGACGGCAAACTCGATCCCAGGCCAAAAACCGGAAGCCCGGCATACCAGAACATGGCTGTTGTCCCGAATGACGGTTTCTTCGAAACGGTTGCCTACAAGGGCGCATTCGATAAGGACAACTGGATGATCGGCTGGACCGCGCTCGACAAGTACGGATTTCTCAAGCACGGCGGGATCGAGACAGTCGTCATTAATGCCGGTCCCATCGACAAGGACACCCACTGGACAAGCGACAACGACTATCTTCTCAACGGTGCCGTTTATGTAACCGCGGGCCATACCCTCACCATCGATCCGGGCACGGTTATCCGCGCCGAGGACGGCCAGCTCGAAAGCCTGAGCTTTCTCTGCATCAGCCAGGGCGCCAAAATCAACGCTGCCGGTACACTCGACCACCCCATCATTTTCACAACCAAGTACGATACCAACCTTAACAGCACCGATGATGTCGGCCCGTTCGAAACCGGTTTCTGGGGCGGCGTTCTGCTCTGCGGCAAGGCATCCACCAACAATGCCAACAAGGTCCAGACCATGGAAGGCATGCCCACAACATGGACCTTCACCAATTACGGCGGCGATGACGACCATGACAATTCCGGCGTCCTGAAATATATCTCAATCCGCCATACCGGCATCGTGTTCGCACCGAACAAGGAAATGCAGGGTCTCACCCTCTGCGGTGTCGGCGATAACACCGTAATTGACTATGTCGAATCGTATGCATCGAAAGATGACGGTGTCGAAATCTTCGGCGGCACGGTCAATCTGAAACATTTTGTGGTGGCTTTCTGCGAGGACGATTGCTTCGATACGGACGAAGGCTGCCGCTCCAAGTTCCAGTTCTGCTTCGCCATCCAGAGCGAGGGAACAGGCAATGACACCCTCACCGAGCAGGACGGCGGTGTGGCGCCTGAGGACGCCCAGCCATGGGCACGCCCCCAGATGTATAACTGCACCTTGCTCGGTACCGGCATGAACGGACCCGAAACCGAAACCAAGATCGGGATGCACCTCCGCGACAACACTGCTGGTACCTGGGCCAACAACATCATCGGCGACCTGTCCGGTCAGCTCCTCTACATCGAAACACCATCATCCGGCCAGGGCTCGGTCGATCGCGTAGCCGACGGTTCGCTCGTGATGAAGAACAACGTTCTTTTCAACATAAAGGCAGGATCGACATTTGAAGCCGTATCAATGGTTAAATCAGGAGAAGCCGCCTATACAGCCAATATGCTCGCCCAAAACGGCAACGCCATCGCCGATCCGATGCTTACCTTCATCACTCGCCAGCCCAATGGCGCCATGGATCCGCGTCCCGCCACAAGCGGATCTGCCTATCAGAACCTTGCGGCGATCCCGAACGACGGTTTCTTTGAGACGGTCGCTTACAAGGGCGCGTTCGACAAGGACAACTGGATGATCGGCTGGACTGCGCTCGACGATTACGGTTTTCTGAGTCATGCACCCGGCACCGTTGTCGCGGTCGAGGAGAATACTCTCCCCGCAGCGATCCGGATTTCGCAGAATTTCCCCAATCCATTCAATCCCTCCACGACAATCAATTTCAGCCTCACCGAAACATCTCCGGTCAAACTGTCAGTCTATAATGTAACTGGCCAGCTGGTCGATACGCTGATCGATAATTCGTCAATGGTCCCGGGCACATACTCGGTCAGGTGGGATGGCATGGGCCATTCGAGCGGCGCGTATATTTACCGCATCGAAGCCGGTTCGACCGTTGTCACCCGACGAATGCTTCTCGTCAAGTAAAGATATCCCCCCATAAGCACGAAACGCCGCCCGAACCGGGCGGCGTTTTTGTATTAAAAGGCAATTGACCGGAGAAAGTGCGTTACGGCAATCCGAAAATCCATCTCTCCTGATTTGCCGAACGGACTGAAGTTAAATATAGGACATTTTTCAGTATCTTCTATCCTCTCAGCAGGCATGTTTTTTGTTGTAATGTGTAAAAAAAGCATCCGGAAAAGTACATTTCCCGGATGCTTTCTTCATATCGTCAACAGATCATGAATAATACCTGTTTTTCGCATTCGGGTACTGCGGAATCTCACGGTTCATGGCCCAATGCGCGGCACGCCACAGAATCGTCTGGTATTCCGGTGCCTGATAAGCATGAACCGTGCTTCCCGGCAGGAGACCGACGATTCTCCCTTTTCCGCTTTCCAGCGCCCATCCGCTCACAGTCTGACGTTTCTCGTGGATCGCAGTCGTCTCGAAAAGAGTCGCGGTGGATTCGGACTTGATAATAACGGCAAACTGTTCGTCGAGTGCTATCAGGAACTTTCCGACCCCTTTCGTTATCGGATGGTCTCTGTTCACATGCGTGACCCACAGGGGCTCGAACTCGTGCGGCAGTTCCTCCTTGACATCGAGGAAATCCACGAACTTCCTGTTTCCGGCGGCGACCGAATTATGGAGCGCGAGCAGTCCCATGCCCCGGTTTTTGACATTGTCGATGACAGCCTTTACATTCGTATCGGTCCAGAGAGTCCCGCCCGGGACAATCGCATCGGCCACACCCGCGTTTTCGGCGCACAGGTCGATGGGGTCCTCTCCCCCGTCACGGCAGGTGATGAGAAGATCGGCATCGCTGATGAGCGAAGGTGTAAAAAACTTGTTTGCCCGGACAAATATAAGCCGCCAGTCCTTTTTTGACTCGAATATCCTGCGGACACATATTTCATGCCCGATCCCGTTATTCAAGGCGGTCGTACCGAAAATTGCGACAACCTTCGTTTCTCCGGGAGCTTTGGGCTTGAGGGCGGCATGTGCGGCCTGAGTTGAAAGCGTGGCCGCAGCCAGTGATGCAAGACCGGCTCCGATAACACCCCGTCTTCTTTCTTTATCGGTTGAATCCATTGTAACCTCCAAAATATATTAGTAATTATGGATTATAATGATTGTCGTGTCACTTTTCCCCGATTACCGGCAATCACCGATATTCCATGTCGATTTTTCTACCAGATAAAGTTATCAAAATTCCTGAAAAACGGTTCGATAGCAAGGTTCATCGACCAGTGTGCGGCGCGCCACAGTATCTCCTGATACTGAACCTGGTACCATGTCCATTCGTAATGTCCCGGAGTCAGCGTGACAATTCTGCCTTTGCCCCGTTGAGAGCAGATTCCCTGAATTGTCCAGCGTTTGTCGTGCACCCCCTGGCTTCTGAACAGCACCGTAACATCGGGATCGTCGGGATTCCTCAGGAATAAACCGAACTGTTCGTCGAGCTGTATGATGAATGGTTCGATGCCCTGAGTGATGGGATGATTCTGATTGAGGTTACAGATGATAACGGGCTGAATTTCACGGTGGAGCAGGCAATCGGCTCCGAGGAGGGTATTGAGCTCATCGCCGGTAAACCAGGGTGTGTTGTGGACTGCAATCCAGCCCATGCCGCGGTTTATTACATTATCCTTTATTGCCGCAATATTTTCCTCGTTGTACAGGCTCGCTCTCTTTGTTCCCGAGGTGTCGGCAAGACCGCTCGGGCTCCATTCGAAGGAATCGCCGGCATAGTAGGTAATGAGCAGATCGGTATCGCTGAGGAGTTCGGGCGTAATGGGACCATACCACCGCGCAAACCAGACACGGGCGTTTTTTATATGGGTCATGACAGGCCGGATACTTGATTCCAGCCTGTAATCATGCCCCATCGCGCCGACAATCTTGAGCTCTCCCGGTTTCTTCGGCTCAGGTTCAGGCAATAGAGCGTTCGCTTCGGGAGGAGTGAATGCCGCAGCCGCAGCGGCGGCAATTCCTGTTTTCAGAACGGTTCTTCGCGAGTGCTTGTGTGATATATCCATGTATGTTCTCCTGAATGAATTCAAATTCCGCACAAATGCCCATACGGTGTTCATGGGCTTCCCGGTCAATAAAAAATACCCTGCTGGGAATCCAGTTCCGACTGTGATCTGTTCGCCACCCAGTGATTGATGTTGTCTTTCCATTGAATCATGTATAAATCGTCGAGCAGCACATACACCTTTGGATCGGGTTTATTGGTCGAAGGATTTATCGGAATGAAAGAAACCGCATGGTGCTCGATTTCACAGATGGATATGGGATTGGTTTGCACCTCGGTATTATCGGAACCCTGCCATCCTCCGCCGCCGAGAATCGCCCATGCGCCCAGGGCAGGGATTTTCCGAATGAGCGCTACACTTTTGATGTTCTGAAAGCTCCGGCCATCGAAGAAATACCAGAAACCTTCTTCGGGTTTATCGAGCCTTCCGTAGTAGAACTGAATACTGCCCCGCTGGGCTTGTGTGTAATTGGGTAACTGTTTGCCGGTGACAATATCGATTCTCGGTGAATTTTTATCGAATACAATACGCACGGGTGACTGGTTCTGAGCAAATGAATTCATGGAGACAATCATGATCAGGGTGCCGGCAATCAATGCACATTTTAAAAGCTTTGTATGCATACGGTATCCGCCTTTCATATAAAGGTGTGTTATAGTGAAAAACCATAATTCATGACGATATAATATCGAAAACAGACACATAATAAAATTCATTTTTTATAAGGCGATGAAAAAATACCTGTTTCACATGCACACCAAATCAGCGTATCGATTCCCGTATCATCGCCGTGATGTCTTCCGACAGTTTGAGCGTGCCGGTAAACCGTCCGCCGCCCGCACCTTCACCGAAAAGCGCTTCCCATCGTTTCAACGCATCGTTGGTGCCGCTGCATGCCCCGGTGAGTTTTTCGAGATGCATTTCAATCTCTTTCCGCACGCTGTCATCCGGAGCGACACCCCCTGAAATCCGTTCCGTTATCTCGTAGATTTCACGGGCCATCACGATATATCCCCTGACAACCGTCGTTTCTTCGAGAATCTTCGGATCATCGAGGGTACGGGCAATCGCGAGCGCACGGTCACACTTTTCCAGCGCCCTGTCGAAATCCCCGGTCGTGGGAAAATACCGGAACATATCTTCGCCGAGTATCGGTCTGACACGATTTTCGATCATGCGACGGGTAATTCCGAAACCGGGCACAAAGTTGAAGGGTACCGCCGAACCGTAGATATCCCACGATACCGAGCCGAGAAGAACAGCCCAATCAGCGGCGGCCCCGGGATTCTTCATTCCCCTGCGCGTCACCCATGCGAGTGCAAAATCCCGTTCGGAACGGCCGTGCGCGTTCCATGACCACTCCGCTGCGGCGGCGATATTGAATTCGTACAGCATGAGGTTCGGAGTGGCATAGGCGCTCAGGAGGGTCAAACCTTTGTCGACATATTCGTTCATCCGCGCCCTGACAAACTGGGGGGAACTCCACGGGCACACGACTGCCCAGGAAACGGTGAGCTGCGGACAGACTCCCAGCATCCGTCCGCGCGCCGCATACTCACGCAGCGGAAAATATATCATCGGCTCGCGGGAGGAATCGTACGTTTTCTCGCCGTGATAATAAACGACCCCGACATCTCCGGGAATCTCCGCCAGAATCTTTTCGTTGGTCGGATAGCTGCCCTGTGTCAGCAGTATACGGATTCGAAGGTTAGGGTATTTCACCCGAGCCCGCTCGTACGCCTTGAGAATCGCCCGCGTTTCCATGACATACTGTCCGGCCTTGCGGCATTCCTCGCAGTCGCACTGCTGTTCGACTTCGCTGAGCCATATGGAAATCTCGTCGACAGAGGGTTGTCCCGCCAGCGCTTCCATCCAGTCGGCCAGTACGGCGGCGAGTTCCGGTCTGTTTGCGCAGGGGGGGATGAACCGGTCATCGATCGTTGCGCCGCGGCCTATGAGATCGGGATATTTCTTGTAGATACCCGTGCGTTCCAGGTGACTGAGGTGGAGAATGATGGGAACGAAGTGCACGGCATGCCTGGCGCAGAATGTCGGGAAATCGACGCCCTCGATCTCTGTCGGCCCTTTCGATGGTATCGCGGTAACCCTGCCGTGGCCGTCCTCATCGACAGTGAGATTCGTAAGGCAGTCGACGAGGTTCATCTTGAGGGAAGCCATCCATTCGATCTGATCGGCGGGAAAGGTATCGTCCCACATTCCCCGGTATTTCAGGTCGGGCCAGTCCGTAACCTCAGCAAGCGGTATGGTCACCATACCCCTGTCGAACCGGTTTCCGAGGAGCTGTTCGAGCGTTTGAACGGCGTAATAAACCCCGCGCTCATCGATTCCCGCGAGGACAAGCCTGTTCGATTCCTTCCTGCGGATCACGTATGCCTGCTCGCTGTTGGGGAGTGTTTTCAGACGCTCCGTTTCTCCGGCGAGGTTAATACCCATGACTGTACCGCGACTGTCAACCATACCGATGACAATCTCGAATTTCCCCGCTCCCGTCGATGTCCTTATATTCGTTCCGAGGAGCGAGGCCAGCTCTTCCGCCGCGTTACGTTCCACCGGCCCGGCGCCGGGGCGCAGACATACGGAGACATCCTTCACCGCCACGGTAATCTCGCCATCAAAACGAATTTCCTTGGGGAGCGGGATCAGACGGTTCAGCCATTCCTGATGTCCGGCAGAGTAGACCGGTAAACAGAAAAAAAACGAATACAGCACCGACAGGGCGATCAGATAAAGCAGAGACCGGTTTTTCATGGTTACGAGTCCTTTATTATTGCTCCGGTGGTTAAACAGTGACATAAGATTGTGTCATGCCGAACGTGTTTCGGCATCTATTTCAAATATTAGTATCATTATATATTCGCCGGAGCAATAATTGAAGAAACCTCCGATATAATCACCATGCAAGTGATTAATTGTGTCACAGGTTATTCATTAACGAAAGGTCTTCCATTATAAATAACAGGAAATCACCATCGATCATGAATCAGGCACACAAAGTCTCAAAGCCGCGAACCGAAACCGACCGCAAACGAGCCAAAGCCATGCACGGTGTCCCCGCTCATATAATTCGGCATCCAGTAAAGCCAGAAAAACGATCGATTCTTCTGGTACATGAGGCTCGGCGAGAATGGTCCCCACGATCCGAGCGCTAACTGAAATGTCAGGCTGGAAATGTCGTCAGGACGATACCGCACCATGGGATAGAGTGCCAGGAATGCCGATATCGCGGCTGTGTCGTTCTCCGCACGGCCCGCTCTGTCAGTCCGTCGCCTGAAGGACAGATAATCACCGCCTTCGAAGGCAAACGTAACATGGGCACCAATTCCCGCATCGACATGACGTCTCGAAAAGAACCGGACATGGCTCAGCGTTGGAGCCAGTCCATAGTAGTCGTAGACGCCGTTATAGTCACCCACGTGTGTCGCGGAGTATCTTCCCTGATAAGCCATGAATCCGAGATTCGTGTCGGATCGCCTGTCCGATATAGCCAGCAGAAACCGGGCGCGCGCCAGGTGGTTATACTCGCCGTTGTTAAATGAGGTACCATTGCCGGCGTCGATCCCGATAAGCCGGTACTTCTGCCCATCCCGCACCGGCGCTGCCGCGATGGGAGGCACATGAGAGCCGCGGATGCCCGCATAGTAATTGGGCAGACATCCGGCCACAAGCGTTCCGGCGGCGATGATCGCCATGATCCATACAGGTCGCTGAAACAATCGTTTACCCCGTTTTACAGTTGCCGATAACCATCCGTGTTCTATCAAAATTTGTGAACAGTCCGTGTCGGCACCATACCCTTTGAGAGTGAAAAAAGTATTCGGTTATCTCCATAAATCAGCACTATTATCGATCCCTCCGGCTTCGTCGTTTCCCCCCTTATAAACAAAGAAGGAGCTTCCCTGTTCGCCTGTCCGCTTTTTCCCTGTGGTTATTGTAGGGGCAACCCACTGTGGTTGCCCACTGTGAAAAAATCCGCGTTCTATAAATAATCATGAATAGATCGGATTAAAAGGGATATTCAGAAAAAAAATATTCCCCATTAACACCCGATACCGAAAAACACACATCCCCCGCTGAACTCTCTCATCCGGCGGCGCTGTCAAGCATCCGTTTTACAGCGGGATTGGGGTCGTTTATATCCTGCGGCGATCTGATCGTAACAGTCGGAATAGCCCCATGCTCGAGGTGAATACGCATGCGCATCTCCTCGTCTTTGTTCCGCCCGCTCAGGCTGGAATATCCGAACGTCCGGCACAGTTTTCCGAACAGCACCTCGTTGAGGTTGCACCCGCCGGCGCGCTCCAGACCGTCAACCGACTCCTGCCAGCTTTTGAAAAGGTGCGCCTGCCCAAAAGACAGGCCCTGCGCGGTAATCTCGTTCAGTCCTTCACCGCCGACAACGAGACCTTTCCCGAGCGTCGCGACATGCGTAATCAGCCGTTTCATGCCCTCGGAAGGCGTTGTCGCCTCAACGAAGCAGTTGTAGAGGTTATACGAGTGAAGGGTCACATCGATAAACACGGTGTCGAGAGAAAGCTCCTGCGCCGCATCGAGTATGTTCTCCCCCAGAATCGAGCGCCACATGCTCAGACCAGGATGTACTTTCACCATGACATTCTTGTCACGGTTTTTCGTGCGGTTCGAGTTCGATTCGGGAACGCCGATAGCCCGGCCTTTGTACCAGCTCCACCCGAGAAGCTGTTTTTTCTCGATGGTGCGGATTTGAAAATCACGGATCAGCGGATACACGGGATTCGTCGGGTCCATATCGATCGAATTGAAATGGGGCATGATGCGGAATCCCATGCTCCGGCATTTTTCGATGAATGCTTTCCCCTTGTCGCTCGCTTTATACGTGGGATAATTCTGGTCATAGATATCGGTCCGCCAGTCCGGATAATGAATAAGCACATTCCGGGGCGGCAGCTTCTTTGCCAGCGCATCGGGGATGTCGGGATTTCCGGGACACCAGCTCACCGCAAATTTCACATCGAATATCCACGGCTGCCGTCTCCCCTCTTCCGAAGCCAGATCATAGGCCTGCCAGTACCATGTCCGGTATTCTTCCGCGGGCGCATGCCAGTCTCCCCGGAAGGCATTGATCCGCCAGCAGATGCCCCCGGCGCTCAGGTTACTGTCAACGGGGCCATAGGCTTCGCTGTCGAGGCCGATTTCATTGGGCTCGGAATCCGAGCCGACTTTCAGCGCCTTGTACCGGTACCGGTCATCCCGTGTGTGGACCCAGAATCCGCCTTCACCTGCCTGAAAAATGGCGAGACCGGCCTCCCAGTACATGGGCCATTCCCACCGGCTGTTCCGTATCAGAGGATCGTCCAGCGGGAGTTTGACGCCCTGGAAAAACGGGGCGACAAGCTGGAGATCGTTCCGCAGACCGGTCAGACACCAGCGGCAGGCCCGTACCCCCGGCCGCGATGAATAGGCCGAAGGCTCCACGAGAATGTCTCCGGTTTCGGGATCGACCGAGATTGCCATGACACCGTCGCCGTCCCAGCTCTGGAACAGTATCTCCGCCCTTGTGTCGGAAAGCTGACGGGTTATGATGCTGCCGAACTTTTCCTCATCGATGCCGACTGTTTCATCCGAAAAATAGACAATCCGCAGGGCGGCGGAACGGTTGACATCCACGCCCTTTATGAACTCTTCCCCCGTGGCTTTACTTTTCAGCGAGACGAGGAAACCTTTGTCGATGATCGCGGTCAGCGTTTTTGTTTCGATATGGACTTTATTATCCGCGACTCTGACCGATGCGTTTCCGGGCGCGGATGCGGAACCGGCCTGTCCGGCATGGGCCGTTTTAACCCCTGCAGCGAGAACAGGCGCCAGTTGTGTGAATGCAGCGACATTGCCCGCTTTTATCATGAGCTCCCTGCGTTTCATGGCAGACCTCCCGAATGTTCGGAAACGTGATGGGAAATATCTATCTCGACGCAAGCATCGAGGTATAAAGTCTGATTTACTTTTTTCCTCAATCGCTTTCTCTTGGGCTGCGAAATGATTAAGATATTGCTCCGGCGATTAAACAGTGAAATATATTTCGGAAATTGAGCCCTATAAAGGTGATTCGATACAATCTGTGTAACTGCGCACCAAGCCGTCATTCCCGCGAAAGCGGGAATCCATGTTTTTTTTACTTCCGGTATCA
>JAJFUH010000051.1 GCA_021372535.1 bacterium | reverse complement strand
GGAAATACTGAGAAATATCATCGTAATACGGTTATCCCCGGCGTTTTTTTCCCTGTGAGAGCCGGGCGGCCATCTCGACCGCGTCGATCATGCTTTCCGGGCTTGCAATGCCCTTCCCGGCGATATCGAACGCGGTGCCGTGATCGACCGATGTGCGGATTATCGGCAGGCCGAGTGTCGTGTTCACTCCGCCGACCTCGCGGCGTTCGCTGCCGAGTTTGAATCCCGCCAGCTTGAGCGCTATGTGCCCCTGGTCGTGGTACATTGCCACAACGCCATCAAACTGGCCGCTGTAAGCCCGTGCGAAAACCGTATCGGGCGGAATCGGGCCGACAGCGTCGATACCCTGCCCGATGAGGTCGTTCACCGCGGGAATGATCTCTCCGATTTCCTCCTGTCCGAACATGCCCGCCTCCCCGGCATGGGGATTGAGCCCGCATACTGCGAGCCGCGGCCGTTCGATTCCGAGGAGAAGGAGAGCCTCGTACATGAGACCCGCAACCCGCACGATCCGCTCCCTGCGGATAAGATCGGGAACGTCACGGATTGCGGTATGAGTCACCACATGAATCACCCGCAGCGACCCGAGGGTGAGGAGCATGGCTATATCGTCAGCGCCCGTGAGAGACTGGTAGAACTCGGTGTGTCCCGGAAATGCATATCCGCCCAGGTTGAGCGCTTCCTTGTTAATGGGCGCAGTGACTATCGCATCGACGCTGCCGTTTTTCGCGAGCTCGGCGGACCGCACGATACAGAGGCCGGCTGCTCGTCCGCAGGCGCTGTCAACGACGCCATACCCGGACGGGACTGACATTTTTTGGCCGGGAACGATAACATTGACCGTGTTGGAGTCCATGCTCATATCGTCCGGCGAGCCTGTTTCACGAACCGTAATGTCGAGCCCGAGCATTCCGGCGTCACGGACAAACGGTTCCGGATATCCGACGACGACCATACGGGCGCAGTCGTTCGCCCGCGCCGAAAAGAGGGTCTTGAGTATCACCTCGGGGCCGATTCCCGCCGGATCGCCCATGGTGAGCGCGCAGAGAGGTTTGTTCATTCGTTATATACTCCCGGTTATTCGTTCCGCAAAACGGTACTCAGTCTTCCGGCACCGGCGGTTTCTGATCCGGCGGAAGGGCGTTTTTGTATGTAAAGTCTTTGGTTTTTTCCCTGAACTCTTTTTGCGCCTGCTCGACGATTTTAGCATCCATGATCAGCTCGATGCCGCTCGCCGCAAGCGTTTTCGCCGCAACGATCATCCCCTTGTATCCGACCGAACAGCCAACCGCCGAAGCGACCGCCCAGCTGTGTCCCGGAATACCGGGAGGCATGGATGCAATACCGAGCTCCCCCGATGTCGGGATGTTCCAGCTTATGTCCGCCACATCGGTGGAGCCGCCGCCGGGAGTTTCCTTTTCGGGAAAGTCCTCGATTTCGGCGCTGAGCCCTTTTTCCTCCACACCGAGGTTTTTCTGCATTTTCTTTGCGAACGCCTGTTCTTCTTCGGTAAACTGCGGAGGGCCGACAATCCTGAGGTTTTCGTCGAGCAGCTTCGAGAGCACCTTGTTGGGCAGGTATTCGTACCCCCCGGTGATGAGGTTCACCTCCATGGTGGTATCGGTCATGAGCGCGGCTCCCTCGGCGCATTTCAGCACACGCTTGTAGACATCCTCGACACCCGCACGGTTTTCATCGCGGACGAAATACCAGACCTTCGCATAATCGGGCACGATATTGGGAGCCAGCCCGCCGTCCGGGATGACATAGTGGATGCGCACCGTGGGCTTGACATGCTCCCGTAAGAAGTTGACACCGGTGTCCATGAGCTCGACAGCATCGAGCGCGCTTCTGCCGTCCCAGGGATCGGCGGCGCCGTGAGCGGTTTTGCCGCGGAAAATAACCTCGAAGTTATTGAGGGCAATGGTTTTTGCCATACTGGCTTTACTGTTTGAGGACGGGTGCCAGGTGAGACACACATCGAGACCGTCGAACACTCCCGCTTTCATCATGTAGATTTTTCCGATAAGCGTCTCTTCCGCCGGGCAGCCGAACAGTTTGACCGTCCCCTTGAGGTTGTTTTTTTCCATGACCGCCTTCATCGCCATGGCAGCGGCGGCGCTGCCTGTACCGAACAGGTTGTGCCCGCAGCCGTGGCCGGGAGCGCCGTCCCTGAGCGGTTTTTTCTCGGGCAAGCCGGGTACCTGCGAGAGACCGGGCAGCGCATCGTATTCGGCGAGTATGCCAATTACCGGGTGCCCGGAGCCGAACGTTGCCACGAACGCTGTGGGCATATCGGCGACTCCGCGCTCCACGGTGAAGCCGTCACGTTCGAGCATTCCGGCCAGATAATCGGACGATTTATGTTCCCTGAGCGATGTCTCGGCGAATTCGTGGATCGACTGGGCCGCCTTTTCAAACTGCTCACGGTTGCCGTCTATCCAGACGATTGCTTCCTGTTTGTAAGAATCCGCGCGGTTGCGGGAGAGTCCCTCGCGGGGGAGAAGCAACGTGGCGCACAGGGCTGTCAATCCGACAATACAGAACAAACGCATGATGAACCTCCGGAGTGAGAGATACATTATTTATATGTGAATTCTGATTTTAGCAATGAATCTGCCTCATGGCAATACTGTAAAGTAATATGAAAATGCCCGGTCTGCAAACATCCTTTTCACTTGACCTTATTTATGGTTGCGAAAACCGTTTATTCCCATAAATATCAAACGCTTGTCGCTTCTCGGCCTGCCCGTAAAACACACCTGGTCCGTTACGAAGGTTGTCAGGCTCAGCAGATACGGCACATTTCAGATAGCTGAGACTGCGACAGACAAGAGGCTGTTTGATGAGATACCGGCCCGGATGGAACGATTGCGAAGCTGTGCAGGGTAACTGCGCCGCCGCTTGAATGGATTCATGGCTCTGTAACGGAGTATTTCACTGTTTAACAAGCATGTACGTAACAAATTTCATCGTTCATCATGCAGATAATACTTGCAAAAGAATCTATAAGTAATAATATTCATTATTATCCTTTTTGCAAAAGTCGTTTTCCAGGTTGTAATGAAGATGAGTTTCTACCATAGCCCCCTAATCCTCGGTCCCCTGCGCTTCGTGACTCAACGCTCCGCTTCGTGTCCCCCTGTGGGGGGAAAGGAACTCGTTATACTGCTGTTGTTTCCTGCCTCTCCGGGAGAAGAATATCCGCAGGACAGGAAGGGGGCTTCTACCAATAATCCGGACTTATACAAAAGCCTCATTTTAAAAAAGAATATAAGGAATTTCGATTGCTCGTGAATTTGATATGGGGAATGACGGTTCGGATGCTATCACACATTATGTTCGGCATCTTCATCCCGTCATAACCCGATCTATTCACAAAATTAAATAGAACACGGATTTTGCGGATTTGAATCTTATATATCATTGGTAGCAATGTCGACTTTAATTGTAACTAATCCGGATTATTTATAAACGCCGAAAATAGTAGCAGTAACTATGATTTAATATCAACAATAACAAAATCCTATAATGTTATCCATGCTTTTACATGATCCCCCTCGGCTTCGCCGTATCCCCCTTATAAAACAAAGGGGGAGCCAGCCCATCTCCCCCCTTAAAAAGGGGGGATGCCGCAAGGCAGGGGGGATCTTTTGTAAGAAAAAACAAGTTTATGAATAATCCGGGCTAAAAACAGTATTAATAATATATTATATCTCTTTGTGCCTTGGTGTCTTTGTGGTTAAGCATATTTTTCATGGATAATCAGGAATAAGTCAATTCAATAAAGATTTCTCATAAATTATACATTCAAAAAGGATGATTATCATGAGGAACGGTATAATTCATGTGTGTGGAAAAATTCTGTTTCCTTTGGCATCTCTTCTTCTTTTCACCGCCTTTTCCGTTTCCGGGGACCCCGGAAGATGGGAGCGTGAACTCTCCGGTGATAACTGGCGTCTATGGCTGGACCGTGAGGCACAATGGATCAATGACGACATTTTCATGCCGCCGGTCGATATTGCTTCCCTCCCGGTGAATCCGCCCAGCTGCGGCTGGGACAAGCTGAACAGCTCTGCGGATAAGGTAATCCCGGTTCCCGCCACCGTGGAAGAGCATTTCTGGAACAGCAACGGCAATCCCTGGGGCGAGGCGGGAGACTACCGCGGGGTTTCCTGGTTCAGCACCACGTTTACCGTCGATTCCGCATTAAAGGGCAAACGCATTACCCTGGCTTTCGATTCGGTCGTCCTGCGGGCGGAGGTGTTTATCAATCGCAAGCTCGTGGGCTACGATGTGATCGGCAATACTCCTTTCGAGGTGGATGTCACCAATGCGGTACGGTTCGACGGGGAGAACACCCTCGATGTGCGGGTAACCGATCCGGTGGGCAACTTCGACTGGAGCAACAACGATATGTACCGCTGGGGGAAGAATTGGGTTCCGGCCTACCAC